>DAISWV010000156.1:0-4051 GCA_036826195.1 Peptococcaceae bacterium
TTTCTTTCGCTCTGCTTTTTTTACACCAGCATCAGCATAGCGGCGTTGCGGCCGGTTGTTCCGCCGCCGGCCCGATGGCTGAAAAAAATTTCGTAATTCTGGAAGGTGCATAAACCGCTTACTTCAATATGTTCCGGCAAAAGCCCTGCCTCCAGCAGCTGCCGCCGGTTTGCCTCCCACAGATCCACCCTGCCATGATTTTCATCAACCGGTGCAATAATCGCATCGGCAAAAGCAAATGCCTCCCGGAACCGTTCCAGTACCGGCAGGTCTACTTCGTAGGCATCCTGCGAGATAGACGGCCCGATAACAGCGCGAATCTGTCTGCGGTCGCAGTGATATTCTTCTGCCATTACATCAGCCATTCCGGCAGCAATTTTGCCAACGGTGCCTTTCCAGCCGCAGTGGCACACGGCAATCACCTGCTGCACCGGCTCATAAAACAGCACCGGTACACAGTCGGCATAAAGCGTCATCAGGGCAACGCCTTTCTGATTGGTCACAAGGCCGTCGGTTTCAGCAATGGCTGTCGATACATCCAGAAAGCCGCATCCGCGTTCTGCGGCGCCGACTCTTGCAATGCTGGTTCCATGCACCTGATAGCCGCATACAGCCTGCTCCGGCTGAATCCCCAGCGCAGCGGCAAAACGTCTGCGGTTATTCCGCACATCATCGGGATTATCCCCGCCTGTCATACCCATATTCAGCCCCTGATACGGCGCTTTGCTGCAGCCTCCTGCCCGGCTGCTGAATCCGTGTACAATACCCGGCAGATTGTTAAAAAGCTCTGACTGAAAAACCGTCAGACCGTCCTGCTTTTTCTGCTGAAACATACCTGCTCCCCCACTTTCTGTGTTCTGCTCCAATGTTGTTCTGCTGTCGCTCTAATAATTTATTATACTATAGAATCGGCTCTGCACAAACCTCTTTTTTAGCACCGCAAATACAGCTATTCCAGTTTCTGAAACTCGCGCTGCAGCCGCCCGATAATCTTTTTTTCCAGCCTGGATATATAAGACTGGGAAATCCCGAGCAAATCCGCCACTTCTTTCTGTGTGCGCTCCTCGCGCCCGCGCAGGCCAAAGCGCAGCTCCACAATCATACGCTCCCGTTTCGTCAGCCGGGACATGGCTTCCTGCAGAAGATGATAGTCTATGTCCTTTTCGATGTTCTGATAAATGGTATCTTCCTCTGTGCCCATCACATCGGACAGCAAAAGCTCGTTGCCATCATAATCGATTTTCAGCGGTTCATCCAGGCTGACCTCGTAGCGCATTTTGCTGGTGCGGCGCAGCTGCATCAGTATTTCATTCTCGATACAGCGACTGGCGTAAGTAGCCAGTTTAATTTTTTTACTGTTATCGAATGTGTTTACGGCCTTAATCAACCCAATGGTACCAATCGAAATCAAATCTTCCGCGGGAATTCCGGTATTTTCAAATTTTCTGGCTATATACACAACCAGCCGCAGATTATGCTCAATCAGTTCTTTCCTGGCATGCTCACTGTTTTCCGACAGCTGCTGCAGATATCGCTGTTCTTCCTCGGCAGTCAGCGGCATAGGAAGCGATTCACTGCTGCCTATATAGTACACACCTTCCTGCAGATTCAGTTTCCTCATGACCCATACCAGTATCCCGTTCAGTTTTTCCGGTAATCCCATATCGATACCCCTCTCTAAAGTAAATCCAGCGGCACAAGCCCCTGATACGCTTCATCGGCAGAAAACCGCTGCACAGCCAGCGCTATGATTACATTGCTGAGCAGCTTGCTTTTCTCACCGTTCTGCAAAAGTACGCAATCCGGGCGAAAGCCGGCCAAAAGCCCCTGCTGGCCCACAGCCTGATAGGGAATCATGCGCCACCTGCCGAGCATATCCGGCTGTTGAGCGAGTTCCACAAACATCTCCGGGCTGATTGCATCCTTATCTATAAGCTCTTTCTGCACAGCCTCCGAAAACAGTGGAAGTATTTTTTTGTGCTCGGCGACAAGTACCGATTTCCCCGTTAACGGGTCGGTCAGGCTGTGGCCGCTGTCGGCTAAAAGACGCAGCATTACGGTTTTATCCTGAAACTGCACGCTGGCCGCTATAATAGTCTGTGCTGCCGCCATATCCTGCCGCAGCCGGCTGCGTAATGCATACACCGCAAAAACCGTCAGCCCCGTTCCAAACGCAAGCCAGAAGAGCTGAAAATCCATTTCTACCAGTGCAATACCGCTCCATGCCGGTGCAATGGGCTGGCTGAACAGATACATCGCGCCCATAGAGGCACCGCCAAAAGCAAAGGATACCAGATAAAAATAGCTGATCATCTTTACATGGCTGCGCCAGCTGCCTTTATACGCCGTTCGCAGCATCAAAACAGACCACCCGATTTTTACCGGCAGGCGGGCACACCACCCATCCGGAACCAGCAGAAGCAGAACCGAATACACGGCTCCCAGAAGCGCAGCCAGCCCAAGCCGCCATTTTTCTGTAGAGCACTGCGCCAGATTGCCCACTGCCCACAAAATCAGCCAGTCCATTGCCAGATTGACTGCAAAAATTTCATCGAGATACACTGTCATGTCACACGCTCCTCTTCGGCATCGGATTCGTTCTGTTTTCTCTATTATACTCTTCTGCCAGCGCGAAACCTGTCGATTTGCGCACGAAAAAAAGGGTATTTCCTGTCGGAAATACCCTGAAAATAGCACAGTTCCAGTTAGAACCCGTTTATTTAGTTTTTCTTTTTCAGCAGGAATTCCGGAATTACTACGCCGTCTAACGCAGATTTAATTTCCGGGATTTCACCGCGAACCGGTTCCTGATGTGCAGGACGCACGTTTTCTTTTGCTGTAACAGCTGGCCGTTTTTCTACAGCAGCAGGCTGTTCTGCCGGGTTCTGCTGATTAAAGCCGGTTGCAATGATGGTGATTTTAATTTCGTCACTGCCGTTTTCTTCGTTGAACGCACCAAACATAATGTCGGCATCTGTACCAGCAGATTCGTAAATAAAGTCTGCCGCTTCCTGCGCTTCCAGCAGAGTCAGATTGCTGCCGGAGATATTAAACAGAATCCCTTTTGCGCCTTCGATGGACAGTTCCAGTAAAGGAGAGGAAATTGCTGCTTTCGCTGCAGTAACTGCACGGTTTTCACCTTTTGCAATACCTACACCCATCAGTGCCACGCCAGTGTTTTCCATGGTAGCACGAACATCGGCAAAGTCCAGGTTGATGATACCAGGTTTTGCGATTGTGTCGGAAATACCCTGTACACCCTGACGCAGGATATCGTCTGCAAAAGAGAATGCAGATTCTAAAGTTGTATTTTTATCTGCAATCTGTAATAAACGGTCATTTGGAATGGTTACGATAGAATCCACCTGTGCAGACAGACGTTCAATCCCTTCCAGAGCCTGTTTCATACGGCGTTTGCCTTCAAAGTTAAATGGTTTTGTTACAATCCCGATAGTCAGCGCGCCAATGCTTTTTGCCACTTCTGCAACAACCGGAGCTGCACCAGTACCGGTACCGCCGCCCATACCTGCTGTTACAAACACCAGGTCAGCACCTTTCAGAGCCTGTGTCAGCTCTTCACGGCTTTCTTCAGCAGATTTGCTGCCTACTTCAGGGTTCCCGCCGGCACCCAGGCCGCGAGTCAGTTTTCCGCCCAGCTGAATTTTTGTTGGCGCTTTGGACATTTCCAGCGCCTGTGCATCTGTATTGGCAACGATAAATTCAACGCCTTCCACATTCGCAGCAATCATACGATTTACAGCGTTGCCGCCGCCGCCGCCAACACCAATTACTTTTATGCAAGCTAAGTTACCGCTGTTGTTTTTCTCCAGTTCAAACATACCTACACGCTCCCTCACAAGTTCTCCAAAACCTGAAATCTAATTTGTTAAGTTCTCAATTTTATAACCGGCTGACCTTCATATCGCATATCAATATACAAAATCTGATCTACCGCAATCTGTGTTCCCACAACAGTCGTCAAAATCTGATTCAAATCCTGCAGCCGCTGCTCGATGTTATCCAGCCCGCCTAACCGAACCTCCACCTTCTG
>DAISWV010000157.1:0-4050 GCA_036826195.1 Peptococcaceae bacterium
TATGATTTTCCTTGTGAAAACGGAAGATATCGAAATGTTTCAATAAAGAATAAACGCGAAAGAACAAAACAGGAGGCTTTTATATGAAAAGAAAGATAGCGATTATACTGCTTTGCTGCTTTATGCTGACTGGTGCTGCCGGGTGCGGCAATACAACAGAAGCTGTGAAGGAGATTATCTGGACAAATGATGCGCACAACAGCGAAGAAATGTATGATGTCATTGTTGTGGGCACAGAGCCGGAAGGGGTGTCTGCAGCGGTATCTGCAGCGCGAAACGGCATGAAAACACTGCTTTTAGGTGAAGATGCTGCATTAGGCGGCCTGATGACCATCGGGGAACTGAACTTTATTGATATGTGTGAGAGCCGTGACGGGACCCTTTTAACCAGAGGCTTTTTCAGTGAGTTTTACAATGCTGTGGATGGCAGCGCCTTTGATATTACAGAAGCTCGCAATTTCTTTTTAGAAACGGCTGCTGCCGAACCACTCCTGACTCTGCGCACAGAAAATGATTTTGTGAAGCCGATTTTAGATGGAACGGATATGATTGGGGTTACGATGCTGGAAGATGGCAGAGAGCAGAATTACTACGGCTCCCGTATCATCGATGCTACGGTAGATGCAGATGTGGCCGCTGCCGCCGGTGTGCCGTATACATATGCCGGTGAGGATATCGGCGAAAAAGATCGGCAGATGGGTGTTACCCTTGTGTTTGAATTATCTGGTGTAGACTGGAATAAAGTATCTATGCATTTGAACTGGCAGCGCTTTAAAGCGGAATTTTTCAAACAGGGCAATGCGGATATGGGTGCGACGAAAAAAACTGCATGGGGCTATACCGAAGAAGGCTATGCCTACGAACCGCACGATGACCAGATGCGTCTGCGCGGGTTTAATATCGCCCGGCAGAATAACGGCAATGTATTAATCAATGCGCTGATTATTTTTGGTGTGGACCCGCTTAGTGATGAAAGTAAAGCGGAAGGGATTGCCCGCGGACAGGCCGAGATGGAGTACCTGATTCCGTATATCCGTGAAAATTTCAAAGGCTTTGAACGTGCGGAACTGGTTTCCACCGCGGAGCAGCTGTATGTGCGTGAAAGCCGTCATATTATTGGTGAATACCAGCTGACCATTGATGATGTGCTGGAAAACCGTGACCAATGGGATAAAATTGCAATCGGGGCGTATCCGGTAGATGTACAGCCAACGGCGACACAGACATACGGCACTGTTATCGGCAGTCCGGACCGCTATGCGGTTCCATTCCGCAGTCTGGTTCCGCTGCAGGTAGATAATCTTCTGGTAGTAGGTCGCAGTGCTTCGTATACCTCTCTGGCAGCCGGCAGTGCCCGTGTAATTCCGCTTGGGATGGCGGAAGGGGAGGCAGCCGGTGTGGCGGCGGCGTATTCTATCAATAATCAGATGGATTTCCGCGCGATGACGCAGAATAAAGAAGCTATCACCAGTGTGCAGAATACATTAAAGGCACAGAATGCGTATCTGGATGATTTTACGGTGCATGATGAAATTATGAGCCACTGGGCATATCCAGGGGTAAAAGTGCTGCGCAGTCTGGGCATTCTGGACGGCGGCTATCAGAACGATTATAAACTGGATGAACCGGTCAGCCGCTGGCGGTATCAGAATATGGTAAACAATGTGCTGAAAAAAGCCGGTATCGAGCAGGCCTATATTGAAGTCAACGACAATCCGCCAAACCGTCAGATTATCGGCACTGCTGCACGCGCTATTGCATCGGCAGAAGGTATGAAATATGAAAATGATTACCATGTATATCTGCAGGCGCTGGAGGAACGGGGGATTCTGACCGAAAATCTGAAACCGTACTTTGCTGATGGTGAGGCACAGCCAGATGTGGCGGAAGTCGTGCAGTTAATGGCGAATATGTATTTGTATTTAAAGGGATAAATCTATGAAAAAAATAAAAATAACTGCTGTCTGCCTGCTGCTTGCAATGGCGTTAATGGGCTTCTGCGGCTGCGGCAGTACAGAAACCTATGATGTCATCGTAGTAGGCGGTGACCCGGAAGGGATATCGGCTGCCGTAACGTCGGCGCGAAATGGTATGAAAACACTGCTGATTGAAGATGATGAGGCATTAGGCGGCCTTATGACGCTGGGCGGTCTCAATTTTATTGATATGTGTACCGGCGATGACGGGACACTTTTGACACAGGGGACATTTCTGGAATTTCATGATGCGGTAGGCGGCACAGCCTTTGATATCCAGAAAGCGAAAGATGTGTTCCTGCAGATGGTGGAGAATGAAGAAAATCTTACACTGAAGCTGAATACAGAATTTGTGGAGCCTGTTATGGATGGCAGCACGATTACAGGGGTTGTAGTGAAGCAGAACGGAAAACAGATTACCTGTAAAGCCGACAGTATTATCGATGCTACGGTCGATGCGGATGTGGCAGCTGCGGCAGGGGCACCGTATACCTATCTGGGGCAGGATTACGGCCATACTGAAAATGTGACCGGTGTAACACTGGTGTTTGAAGTATCCGGTGTGAACTGGCAGGCTGTAAGCGATTATCTGAACGGGGATGAGAACCCTAACACCGGATGCACTGGAAAGGCAGCCTGGGGCTATAACGAAGAAAGCTTTGCCTATGTGGCGCAGGACAGCCAGACACGTTTGCGAGGCTTGAATATCGCATTGCAGGATAACGGCAATGTGTTGATTAACGGCTTTTTAATTTTTGGTGTAGAGCCGCTGGAGGAGGCAAGCAAAGAAGCCGGCATTGAACGCGGCAAAGCGGAACTGGAACATATTATTCCGTATCTGCGTGAAAATTACGCTGGCTTTGAAAATGCTGAACTGGCCGGTACCGCAAGCCAGCTGTATGTGCGTGAAAGCCGTCATATTTTGGGAGAATATCAGCTGACACTGGATGATGTCATGGAAAACCGCTGGTTTGATGACACTGTTGCCATTGGCTCTTATCCGGTGGATGTACCGCCGAATGCAAAACGTACGGTAGGGATTATCATCGGGGCGCCGGACCGTTACGGTGTGCCGTTTCGATGTTTAGTGCCGCAGCAGATTGACGGTATGCTGGTGGTTGGCCGCAGTGCATCGTATACATCGCTGGCGGCAGGCAGTGCCCGGGTAATTCCGCTTGGGATGGCTGAGGGCGATGCGGCCGGTGTGGCTGCTGCCTATGCAAAAAACAACAATATGACATTCCGTGAAATCAGCCGGAGTGCAGAGGCTGTAACGGCCATTCAGCTGAGTCTGCAGGAGCAGGGGGCCTACCTGCAGAAATGGGAGCCAATCGTAATGGATGTGGAAAACCACTGGGCCTATGAAGGTGTAAAAACGCTGCGCAGTTTAGGGCTGGTATACGGCAGTTATGAAAATGACTACCGGCTGGATGATTTGGTGAGTAGTGCAGACTTGGATTTTGTTTCTGGTTTAATGCTTTCGGGCGGCGATACCATTAGCTATTCTGAACGAATTGATAGAACGGTATCAGCGATAGATATACTGCGGGTTGCTGCCACACTTGCTCAGCTGGATAGTACAAATCCGAAAGACATTTTGATTGCAGAAGGTATTCTTACTGAACAGCTATTGCCATATTTCACTGATGATGCGAGTTCTGTCAATCGTGGTGCGATGATTATGTTAATGGCAAATGTACGTAATTATCAGATTGAGCAGATGGGTTTTACGGTGCACAACAGTGAAGGGATGTCCTATGAGGCTGAAACAATAACAAAGAACTAATTACAGAGGTGAATATATGAAAAAAATAAAATGGTTGTCGATTATGCTGCTGCTGGCTATCGTGTTCTGCGGTCTTGCCGGCTGTGGAAATAGCAGCAATGTGGCGGAAAAGCCTGTGGAAGATGGCGTGGATTACGATGTCATCGTAGTGGGCGGTGATCCGGAAGGGGTTTGTGCGGCAGTATCGTCTGCCCGCAATGGTCTGAAAACGCTGCTGATTGAAGACGATGAGGCGTTAGGCGGCCTGATGACATTAGGCAAACTGAACTTTATTGATATCTGTGAGAG
>DAISWV010000158.1:0-4046 GCA_036826195.1 Peptococcaceae bacterium
AGTTGTCACCGATTTCAGGCATGTAGTCTTCTTTTGGACAAATCAGAGAGTGGTCAGAGAATACCAGAATGGTCCAGCCTTCATCTAACAGATGAATGAATTCGCCGATGTATTCGTCAGCCATTTCATGAGTACCGATTGCATAGTTGTAATAGGTTTCTTCGCCTTTTCTGGATTCGCCTTCACGTTCTTTCAGTGTACGCATGTAGGTGTGACCAGCCATGTCAGGACCATGGAAGTGGGAGAAGATTACTTCTACGCCTTCTTCTTTAATCATGTAGTTCAGGGAGTCTGCCTGCCATTTTGCAGCCTGTCTCCACTGTTCCAGGTTACATTTCATTACGATATCATCGTCGCCGTCACCCAGCTGACCGGTAGCACATGGAGGGCCAAAGTTTGCTTTGATTTTGTCAAAGATCCATGTTGGGTACCATACGCTGTTGTCATCAGCGGAGAAACCGTTGGAGTACCACATACGCAGGAAGGAACCGTCTTCAGCCAGATCCAGAATGCGTACGTTACGTACAATGTTTTCAATGCCGCCAGTACGACGGTTTGGCATAAAGTCAGGCACATTTTTGGTGTAAACATCTTTTTCGATGATTGCAACTGGCTGTGGCTGATCTTTTTTCAGGTATACAGCAACTCTGTCGTATACGCCCTGTTCGTTTTTCAGGATTAAGCAAGGATGTGGGAATCTGCCGTATACCAGCATCCAGGTGAATTCTTTTGCGCCTTCTGGGATTTCAACTTCCCAGCCGGTTGGTTCGGTGATTGGGCTCAGTGCCAGGTTGCCAGGGAAGTGATGCAGGTTGTACATCTGCTGGTCGCCAGGCATTAAGATGTTGGTACGGATATCCATCATTTTCAGTGGGTGGAAGCCGTTAAAACCATCGATACCTTCTTTGAATTCGTTATACAAGTCGTCTACATAAGACAGGTCGTTTACACATTTTGTGTAGCTGTTGTGGTTTGGAGCCAGACCCAGCAGTTCCGCAGGGTCACCGGAGAAACCTTCTGTGTGGCAGAATGCATTGCCTTTGAATTCTGGCGCTTCAATTTTTGTGCTTGCTACTGCAACACCTTCCCAGTCACGCATTGCGTAGGTGAAGCCCAGAGCACCTGGAGAAGTACCATCTACTACGTACAGGTTTTCGCTGTCGGAGGATGGTGGCCAGGAACCGCCCGGCCAGTGCCATACTAATGTTTTTTTGCCAGCTTCTGCAGTTACGTTCCATAACTGTTCTGCTTTGCAGTACTTGGAATAGATACCGGAGAAGTTAACACCCAGATCACCTTCCAGGTTGATATTGAAGTCTTCAATACCGTGAGTCATTGGGTATGCACCGGTAGCCAGTGTAGCCCATGTTGGAGGTGTGATAGTAGGTACAGCACCTAACAGACGCAGGTCGTGACGAGCAGCACCGCGTTCGATTAATTTTTTCAGGTTTGGCATATGCCCTTCATCAACCATTTTGCGGGAGAATTTTGGGTCTAAGCCATCTAAGCCTAACAGAATTACTTTTTCAGATAAGCCTTTGTTTCTTAACATAGATACATTTACCCCTTTCAGATCATTAAAGCTATATTAATATAATCTTAACCTTTGCAAAATTCCTACAAATTCATTATAGGAGTTTCTACAAGAATAAACAACCTTTTTACAAAAATAATTATTGTAAAAGATTATTTTATGTATACATCTAGAAAAATACAGGCTTCTGTACAGCCCCGAAACCGGAGCTGTACAGAGCCAGCAATATTCAAGTCAAATTGGTCTTTTCAGATTGTCAGAATTAGTCTTCGATAATCTGGTAGATTGGAGCACCTTCACACTGTGCAGGCATTCTCAGACCCATGATGGAAGCGATTGTTGGAGCAACGTCAACCTGACGGATCATACGGTCAGTGTAAACGCCTTTTTTGATACCAGGGCCTGCAGCCAGGAAGATTGGACCAGCGGAGGTATCGCATTCACCCAGAGCGGTAGCCATGCTGTCATCGTGGTCATGTTCATAACCTTCTGCCATGCAGTAGATGATATCACCACTGTCAGGGCCGCCTAAACCTAAAGCGATAGCGTCTTTGTTGCGCAGTGCCCATGCAATGATACGTTTGCCGGTTTCTTTATCTTTAATGTTGTACAGGTCAGTAATGATTTTTTCTTCCCATTCGTACTGGTCAGCTGGATCAATCAGACCGTCGATGATAACTTCGTTGCCGTCAGCATCTTTCACGGTATGCTGGTTTCTGCCTTTGATGTTCAGGTAGATGTGCATTTCGCGGTTTGCAACAGCTGTTGTTTTGGTCCAGTCCATACGACGTTTTTTCTTACCGGTTTCTGGGTTTACTTCACGAACGGTGTAGCCCAGTTCTTCCATGATCTGAATGTTGCAGCCGGTATCGCCTAAGCCGCGCAGACCATATTTAGGGCAAACCTGTGCGTGGTCGGATACTACCATCAGTGTCCAGCCTTTATCCAGGAAGTGCATGAATTTACCCAGGTAACGGTCTGTCTGTCTGTAGATTTCCTGCATGATGAATTCATACTGTTCAGCAGTTGTATTTTCGGTACCTTTTGCCAGGTCACGGATAAACATGTGTTTCTGTAAGTCTGGTGCATGGAAGTGAGAGAATACTACTTCGTAGTCGTTGTTTTCCATCAGGTAGTTCAGAGAATCTGCCTGGAAGTCAGCAACGTGTTCCCAGCACTGATGCATGCAGTCGTAAATCAGTTCGAAGTCACCAAAGCCCAGAGTGGAGCATGGGGATGGGTAGCCAACGTTGTCTACGATTTCTTTGTACAGAGCTCTTGGATGCCACATCATATCTGCTTCGATGTTCATGGAAGCGGATACCCACATTTTAACTTTGGAACCGTCTTCAGCGATTTCCAGTACACGCATGTCACGAGAAGCTTTGATCATGTCATCGCCTTTCATGCAGTCGTCAACGATGTCACGAACGTATTCACGGTTTTTAATGGTAACCATTGGTTCCAGCTGTTTTTTGTTTTTGTAAATAGCGATGTGGTCGTATTTGCCATCTTCACCTTTCAGGATCAGAGCTGGACGACGAATCAGACCGCCGGATAACAGGATTACGAATTCTTTTGCATCTGCAGGAATTTCAGCAGCCCATTTTTCAGCTGGTTTAATGGAAGAGAATGCGATGTCGGCTGGAATAGCATTGGAACCACCCTGACCATCTTTGTTAGGGTTTACAATGTACAGACGGAAACCGTCTTCCATTTTACGCTGCATTAAGCTAGCCATACCGCCGGATTTCTGTTTTGGTTTGTCATCGCCTAAACCGGTAACTACACAAGGAACTTTTGCGTCTGTCATAGCGCCGGAGCGATATTCGATTGTTTCGTTTTTGTCACTTGCCATAACGATGAATTCACCGTCTACCTGAGCGGAACTCATGTTAACGCCACCTGGGGAGGTACCGTCTACTACATGCAGGTTTTCGCTGTCAGAGGATGGTGGCCATGCGGAACCTGGCCAGTGCCATACTAATGTTTTTTTGCCAGCTTCAGCGGTTACATTCCACATCTGTTCTGCATGACATTTGGTGGAGTCAAAGTTCAGGTTTACCATATCCAGGTCGCCGCCCTGTCTGTAGAAAGCGGTGATACCGTGGGTGGATGGGTAAGCACCTGTTGCCAGTGTTGTCCACTGTGGTGGAGTAACGGTTGGCAGAGCGCCTAATAATACTAAGTCTTCTCTGGCAGCGCCAGCTTCCAGAAGTTTTTTGGTGTTTGGCATGATGCCCATGTCAATATATTTTCTTGTCAGACGTGGGTCCATTGCGTCTACACCCAGCACAGCTACTTTACTTGCTTTTGCCATAATAAATCTTCCTCCTCAGAAATACTATATAAGATACTATAACTATGTGGCAGTCGCGAAACGCAACTGCATATCATCTATGATTACATTGTACTCGCATGATGTGTTTTTGAGAATCAGTTTTATTTTGTTTAAAATTTTAACGGATACAAGTTTTTTTTGTCAGGCATGCAAACTCATTTTGTGCGAACT
>DAISWV010000159.1:0-3981 GCA_036826195.1 Peptococcaceae bacterium
GGCTCTATTTCCGGTAAAGGGATTATTAACAATCAGATGAGCAATCGATTAATGCAGTATCTGGAACAGAATGGAATTCCAACTCATTTTGTGGAGGAAATCAATGAACGGGAAACACTGGTCAAAAAAGTGTCAATTATCCCACTGGAGGTTATTGTGCGAAATATGGCAGCCGGCTCTTTTTCAAAACGCTATGGAGTGGAAGAAGGCTTTGTGTTTCCAGAACCGACAATTGAGTTTTCTTATAAAAACGATAGCCTGAACGATCCACTGATGAATGAATATCATGCAGTGAGTATGGATCTGGCATCACAGGAGGAAGTGGAAACAATAAAACGATATGCTTTCGCTATCAATGAACTTTTGAAAGCTTTCTGGGAAACCTGCGGTATTACACTGGTTGATTTTAAGCTGGAATTTGGACGCCTTAGTGATGGAACAGTTGTGCTGGCCGATGAAATCAGTCCGGATACCAGTCGGCTCTGGGATAGTAAAACAGGAGAAAAACTGGATAAAGACAGGTTCCGAAGAGATTTAGGCAGCGTAGAAGAAGCTTACGAAGAAGTTATGAAACGGCTTAGTGAACACTTACAGTAAGCTGCTATGAAAAGGAGAAAAGGTATGAAAAATCACTATGAATCACCGTTTGCCTCCCGCTATGCCTCGGAATATATGTTATCGCTGTTTTCGGCAGATACGCGTATTAAAACATGGAGAAAACTCTGGATTGCACTGGCGCGGGCAGAAAAAAATCTGGGACTGCCGATTACGGATGCTCAGATAGATGAAATGGAGGCCAATCTGGATACTATCGATTATGAGATGGCAGCAGAGCGAGAAAAAGAAGTACGCCATGATGTTATGGCACATGTATATACTTACGGCAAAATAGCACCTTCTGCAGCAGGGATTATCCATTTAGGAGCAACCAGCTGTTATGTGACGGATAACGCTGATTTGATTTTATATCGGGATGGACTTCGATATTTGCGGGGGGAACTCTTAAAAGTAATGGCGAATCTTGCAGATTTTGCGGAAAGATACAAAGCGATGCCAACGCTGGGATATACCCATTATCAGCCGGCACAGCTGGTTACCGTTGGAAAACGAGCTACGCTATGGCTGCAGGACTTTCTGACAGATTTAGAAGAACTGGATTTTGTTCTGAGTCAGTTGAAATTTCTCGGCTGCCGGGGGACAACTGGCACAGAAGCCAGTTTTCTGGAACTTTTTGAAGGCGATGAGGCGAAAATTGATGAAATGAACCGACAGATTTCAGCTGAATTTGGTTTTAACAGCTGTTTTGATGTATGTGGGCAGACGTATCCGCGTAAATTAGATAGCCGCATTCTGAATGTGCTGGCTTCAATTGCCTCCAGCTGTTATCATATGGCAAATGATATCCGCTTATTACAGCACGACCGCCAGCTAGAGGAGCCATTTGAAAAAAATCAGATTGGCTCATCTGCTATGGCCTATAAACGAAATCCGATGCGAAGTGAACGCATCTGTTCGCTGGCTCGATATCTGATTGCTGATAGTATGAATGCACACATGACCGCATCGACCCAGTGGATGGAGCGTACACTGGATGATTCGGCCAATCGCCGGATTTCCATGCCGGAAGGTTTTCTTTGTGCAGACGCTATTTTGCGGCTTGCACAGAATGTGACAGACGGTATTCACGTTAATGAAAAAATTGTAGAAAAAACGGTAAAAGAGTATCTTCCCTTTATTGCTACGGAAAATCTGATGATGGAGGGAGTAAAACGGGGCGGTGACCGGCAGGAACTGCATGAGGTTATTCGAAGATGTTCCATGGAAGCGACAGCGAAGATGAAAGAGGGTGAGGCATGTGATTTGTTAAAACGTCTGGCAGCGGAACCTGCTTTCGCAATGACCGAAGCGGAGATGGAGGACATGCTGGATCCGGATTTGTATATCGGTCGCTGTGCCGGGCAGGTAACAGCTTTTCTGGATAAAGTGAAATCTTTGCTGAATGATGTTTCGGATGAGAGCGCGGAAATTACGCTCTGATATGTCTGTTTTGAATAAAAAAGAAAATAAACAACACATGAAGGATGCGTGTTTTATGGATAAAATTTTGATTCTGGATTTTGGCGGCCAGTATAGTCAGTTGATTGCCCGCCGGGTTCGTGCACAGCATGTATATGCGGAAATAAAGCCTTACAGCTGTATAACGGTGGATGAAATAAAAAAAGAGGGGTATAAGGGAATTATTTTCACAGGCGGTCCGAACAGTGTGTATGATGCGGCTTCTCCTCACTATGACCGGGAAGTGCTGGCATTAGGGATACCTGTGCTGGGTATCTGCTATGGCGTTCAGTTAATGGCCTGGATGGAAGGCGGCAAAATTACATCTGCGGAAAACAGCAGTGAATATGGAAAAACAGTTGTACAGACAGATGAGAACCTTCTGTTTGGTAATATGCCACAGAAGAGCATCTGCTGGATGAGCCATACGGATTATATCAAAACAGTGCCGGAAGGATTTCAGATTATTGCACATACAGAAAAATGTCCATGTGCTGCAATGTGTGATGAAAAACGAAAACTGTACGGTGTTCAGTTTCATCCGGAAGTAACACACAGCGAATACGGGCAGCAGATACTTCATAATTTTCTGTTTTCCATTTGCGAGTGTGCAGGGGACTGGAAGATGGAGAACTTTATCGAAACCTCTATTGCACGATATCGTCGTGAACTTACCGGTAAAAAGGTGCTGCTGGCGCTTTCTGGAGGCGTGGATTCCTCGGTTGCAGCAGTTCTGCTGCACAAGGCAGTTGGAAGCAATCTGACATGTGTATTTGTAGATCATGGCCTTCTGCGAAAAGAGGAAGGCGATTTTGTGGAAGCAACTTTTGGAAAACAGTTTGGGATTCGTCTGATTCGTGTGAATGCAGAAGAACGGTTTCTTAAAAAGCTGGCCGGAGTAACGGAACCGGAACAGAAACGAAAAATAATCGGAGAGGAATTTATTCGTGTATTCGAGGAGGAAGCTGGAAAACTAGGAAAGATGGATGTGCTGGCGCAGGGGACCATTTATCCGGATGTAATTGAAAGCGGCAAAGGAGATTCGGCCGTAATTAAAAGTCATCACAATGTTGGAGGCCTGCCGGATGTAATTGCATTTGACGAACTTGCAGAACCACTGCGCGATCTGTTTAAGGATGAAGTTCGAGAGACAGGAACACAGCTTGGAATTCCACATGAACTTGTATGGCGTCAGCCATTTCCAGGGCCGGGACTTGCAGTGCGTGTAATCGGTGAAATTACAAAAGAGAAGCTTGAACTTTTAAGGGAAGCTGATGCAATTTTCCGCGAAGAAGTAGAACGTGCCGGTGCGGAATGCTGTACCAGTCAGTATTTTGCAGTACTGACGGATACACGCTCAGTTGGAGTAATGGGAGATGCTCGCACTTATGGATATACGATTGCGCTTCGGGCAGTAACAACTGACGACTTTATGACAGCCGAATGGACAAGACTTCCCTATGAAGTGCTGGAGCGGGCGAGCAGCCGTATCACCAACGAGGTAAAAGGTATTAGCCGTATTGTTTATGATATTACATCCAAACCGCCTGCAACAGTAGAATGGGAGTGATTGGGATGACAAAATATATTTTTGTAACTGGCGGTGTGGTGTCTGGCCTTGGAAAAGGTATTACGGCAGCATCCCTTGGAAGACTGCTGAAAGCAAGAGGGCTGAAAGTTGCGGCACAGAAACTGGATCCGTATATCAATGTGGATCCGGGAACGATGAGCCCTTATCAGCATGGTGAAGTATATGTGACAGAGGACGGAGCGGAAACAGACCTTGACCTTGGGCATTATGAACGCTTTATCGATGAGGATCTGAATAAATACTCAAATCTCACCACAGGAAAGGTTTACTGGAATGTGCTTAACAAGGAACGCAGAGGAGAATATCTTGGCTCAACGGTACAGGTTATTCCTCAT
>DAISWV010000160.1:0-3961 GCA_036826195.1 Peptococcaceae bacterium
CTTGCGATATAAAACTGCAGAAAACTGCGAAGGCAGAGAAAAACCCTCCTGAATGATCAGGAGGGTTTTTGTTTTCTTATTTGTTTTCATACAGGATGGCTTATGCCTGAGTTGTATCTTTTGTTTTGTAGATGGACAGGATGATGCTGCCAACCAGTACGGAGAAGATAAAACCGATAGAAGCCAGAATTGGAATATGAATGTGGAACATCAGAATTGCCAGTTTTACACCGGTGAATGCCAGGATGATTGCTACGCCGTAACGAACGTATGCGAAACGTTCCTGTAAGTGTTCCAGTACGAAGTAGAGCTGTCGTAACCCTAAGATTGCCAGAATGTTGGATGTGTAAACGATAAACATATTAGTGGATATCGATAACGCTGCAGGCACGGAGTCAATTGCGAACATGATATCGGATGCTTCGATAACCATCAGAGCAGCCAGCAGCGGAGTTGCGTGCCACTTGTTATCGATTTTGGCAACAAAATGATTGCCAACGAAATCTTTTGTAATCGGCATGAATTTTGCCAGAAGTTTGTAACCCATGTTGTCGGTTACATCTTTTTCTTCTTCTTCTTCGTCTTCGCCTTTAAACATTTTGTAGCCGCTGAAAATCAGAATGAAACCGAAGATGTACAGTACCCATGTGAACTTTTCAACAATGCTTACGCCCAGGAAGATGAAGATGAAACGCAGTACAACAGCGGTCCAGATCCCCCATGCCAGTGCGCGGTGCTGATAGTCAACCGGTACACGGAAAGCGGTGAATACAGTGATAAATACAAACAGGTTGTCGATACTTAAGCTGAACTCAATCAGATACGCGCCTAAGAATTCAAACGCTGCCTGCTGGCCCATCATAACATAAACGCCGGCACATACTGCCATTGCCAATGCCACGAGCAATGCTACTTTTTTAAATGCGGTTTTGGTAACCTGATCCATAATGAAAACCTCCTCTGTTTTCTGTAATAGGGTTTGTTTAGCTGAACCGTAAAACAGAAAACAAAAAAGACCCCGATATCTGTTTACGGAACAAATATCAAGGTCTTGCTATCCGAATACTGGAGAATGCGCCGGACTGCTTATCAGTCGGTTGACGGCGACATCACTTGTAAGCTACTCCCCTTAATGAAGCTATTATTACATAAAACAGGAAAATTGTCAATTGTTTTTTGAAAATTAATAGAATTTTTTGATATCACAAATATTAAGAAGGGAAATACATCTTGCAATCTTTCGCTAAATTTCGTAATATAGTAGCATACGAAATTTTTAGGGTAAAACTGCACAGATGGTTTTATCCAGTATCAGGAGGAAGTTTTATCATGAACAAATTAGTAGTAGTCATTGATATGCAGAACGATTTTATTACCGGCCCTCTGGGAACTCCAGAAGCGCAGGCAGTTCTGAAAAAAGTAAAAGCGAGAATCAGCCAGGCGGTTAAAAACGGCGACACCGTTGCATTTACCCGCGATACACACACCACAAATTATATGAATACTCAGGAAGGCAAAAACCTGCCGGTAGAACACTGCATCCGTCATACCGATGGCTGGGAAATCGAAAAATCTCTGCAGGTTCCAAATGCCAACATCTTTAATAAAGATACCTTCGGCAGCCTGGATTTAGCGCATCATTTACTGGTGACTCCATACGATGAAGTGGAACTGGTTGGCGTATGCACCGATATCTGCGTTATCTCCAACGCGCTGTTAATCAAAGCATATCTGCCTGAATTAAAAATCACTGTAAACAGCGCATGCTGTGCAGGCACCACTCCAGAAAACCACGAAAACGCACTGAAAGCTATGAAACAGTGCCAGATTGAAATTATCTAATAATTTTCATGAAGTTTCTAAGGTTAGTCTAAGATTTTTCTATGAAGGAATACGTAAGCGACTCTGTAAAAGCAGGGTCGCTTTTTTCTCTACTTTGCGTAGGTGGCAAATGTGCACGGTTGCGTGTATGATAGAGGCAGAGGAGGAGTGAAACAATATGAATCCATATGTTACAGGAGCTGTTATAAAAGAACTACGGGAAAAACACAATTTCACCCAGGCAGAGCTGGCGGAGAAGCTGAATGTTTCTGATAAAACGATTTCAAAATGGGAGACTGCCAAGGGGTATCCGGATATTTCCATGCTGGAGCCGCTTGCAGACGTGTTTGGGGTGTCTGTTCCAGAGCTGTTATCGGGCAATGCGGTTCAGAATGAAAATGTATCAGCCAATATTATGCGCTCGAAATTTTATGTGTGTCCGGTCTGCGGCAACAGCATTCACAGCATGGGGGAGGCAGTAATTTACTGCCATGGGATTCCGCTTGCGCCATGCCAGGCAGAGGAAACAGATGAACATCATAAAATTTTTATTGAGCGTGTGGAAGACGATTATTTTGTGCAGATTGAACACGATATGACAAAGCAGCATTATATTTCGTTTATTGCAGCGCTGTCGGCTGATAAAATGCAGATGGTGAAGCTGTATCCGGAAGGGAATGCCGAAGCCAGATTTGAAATGCGTGGGGTGAGGCAGATTCTGTTTTACTGCAACCGCGACGGGCTGTTTCAGGTGAAGGTGCATAAGGCCGTTGACGGAAAAGAGAAATCCTATGATGATGTGGAGGAACGACGTGCATTGGAGGAAGCAGCGAAGTGTTTTTTTGGATGAGTAATCGGCTGTGACTGAATAAAAAGCAAAAACAGATACAAAAAAACGGGATGGTTCACCATCCCGTTTTGTGTGCATATAATACGTTATGCTCTTGCTTTTTTCTGCATTTTGTTGTTGATTTCGTCAACGATAACAGCGATTGCGTTGTCACCGGAAACGTTGGCTGCAGTACCGAAGCTGTCCTGAGTCAGGTACAGAGCAATCATCAGAGTTGCAATCGGGCTGTCAACTGCAATGCCGATCATAGGCAGGAATGGCAGAGCACTCATAACAGCGCCGCCAGGAGCACCTGGAGCTGCTACCATTGCAATACCCAGTGTTAACAGGAATGGCATGAATACGCCTAAGGAGTAATCCAGACCATTGATGTACAGCAGAGCTACGGAGAAGCAGGTTAAGGAAGTGATGGAACCTGCCAGGTGAATGGTAGCGCACAGAGGCACAACGAATTCACGAATCTGTTTGGATACACCGTTTTTCTCAGCACTTGCAACGTTTACTGGAATTGTTGCAGCGGAAGACTGGGTACCAACAGCAGTTAAGTATGCAGGCACCTGGTTTTTAATCATCATGAACAGGTTCTTTTTACCAAATACACTGGCGATGATGTACAGAACCAGCAGATAGCACAGCTGTAAAGGAATTGCAGTTGCGAATACTTTCCACAGCAGGTTCATGATAGAAACAATCTGACCTGCGTATGCAATGTTTGCAAAGGTACCTGCGATGTAAATTGGCAGGAATGGAATGATGATGCTGTTCAGCACTTTTAAAATAATCTGCTGGAAATCATTAAACAGATTGTACAGGGTCTGACCTTTGCCCTGACCGCGCAGATAGGAGATCCCAATCCCCATCATAAATGCAAATACGATGGCAGCGGTAACATCCAGCATTGGAGATAACGGAATGCTGAAGAAGGAAGATAACATACCTGCACTTGGGTCGCCAACTTCACTTGCCATGCTGCTGCCCAGGAATTTAGGGAACAGTGTGGTTGCAACTGTGTACGCGATGGTACCTGCCAGAATGGTGGAACCGTAAGCGATTGCAGTGGTGATACCCAGCAGTTTGCCGGCACCCTGTGTCAGGTCAGCAATACCGCATACAACGAAGCTTAAAATAATGAATGGGATTACGAATTTCAGGAACAGAGAGAAAATCGAAGATACTGTTACTAAAATACGAACCAGTACTTCCGGTAAAAACATACCAATTAAGATACCGGCAATAATCCCGATAATCAGTTTTGGGACAAGGCCCAGACCTTTCTTTTCAGTAGACACG
>DAISWV010000161.1:0-3951 GCA_036826195.1 Peptococcaceae bacterium
TTTATAGATGGGATGAAACTGTAGGGTGTCCGAAATCCGATCCAACCCGATTGATTTTTCATGCGGCATATGAAGAATACTGATAACAACGGCATCTTCTGTTTCCAGAAGGTGTTTTTGTAAAATCGGCATATAGTAGCTGTCTTTTTCCATGGCAGTTACCTCTACCTCCTGATACTGGCGGGAAAATGACTCCAATGCCAGCGGAAGCTCATCCGAAAACATCACCTGACTGCAGAGTATAATCAATTTGCCGCGCAGGATTTCATCCTCTTTTTCAAAATAGTTCTGCAATGCATGTACTTTTTCCAGAATTTCTTTCGCTTGTTCCAGCGTTTCATAGCCCTCTTTCGTCAGCACACTGCCTCGATTGTTTCGCAAAAGCAGTGCCACTCCCAGTTCTTCTTCCAGGTCACGGATTGCTTTCCCAAGTGACTGCTGAGTAATAAACAGACGTTCACTGGCCTCCGTCAGCGAAGTGGATCTGGAAATCATCAGCAGATATTCTAGTTGTTCAAGACGCATACGGTTCCCTCTTTTCTTCTGCTATTCCGGTCACTGCTTTTATTCATCATACAGCAGCTTTCCATCATCGTAAATATGTAAAAAAATTTGGCAAATCTAACAGCTGAAGTTTTAAACTTTACCCGTACAACATACACATATTTCAGAAAAAAGTCAAGTCGACACTGTAAAACATCGTTCGAATTTTCCCGTTTTCTACAATCTGCCCCTTCTCACAACTGGATATTTATGTTAAAGTATTCTATAATAAAGAGTATTTTTTATCAGAAAGGCGGTTATATACATGAGAAAAACAAAAATTGTATGCACCCTTGGCCCTGCCACTGACCGTGACGGTGTACTGCGCGGTATGCTGGAGGCGGGCATGAATGTAGCCCGCTTTAATTTTTCCCACGGTGACCATGAAGGTCACAAAATGCGTCTCGATGCGCTGAAAGCACTGCGTGAGGAATTAAATCTTCCCGTAGCAGCCATGCTGGATACTAAAGGTCCGGAAGTCCGGCTTAAAACTTTTACAAATGGTCCGGTTCTGCTGAAAGAAGGCTCTGAATTCACACTGCATACCGATCTTGTTGATGGGGATGAAACGAAATGTTCCATCACTTATACCAACCTGCCAAGTGATGTAAAACCAGGCGATGCCATTCTGCTGGATGACGGACTGGTTCGTATGACAGTTCTGGAAACTACAGATACCACCGTTCGCTGTAAAGTGCTGAACGATGGAATTATGAAAAATAATAAAGGCGTAAACATTCCGGGAATCCGGCTTTCTATGCCGTATGTAAGTGCCCGCGACCGAGAGGATATTCTGTTCGGGATTGAACAAGGCTTTGATTTCATCGCAGCCAGCTTTGTCCGTACTGCAGATGATGTGCGCGATTTGCGCCAGATTCTTGACGAACATCAGTCTAATATCCGTATTATTGCAAAAATCGAAAACCGGGAAGGCGTTAATAATCTGATGGAAATCTTATCGGTTGCCGATGGTATTATGGTGGCACGCGGCGATATGGGTGTTGAAATTGATTTTACCGAAATCCCGATGATTCAGAAAGATATGATTGCAAAATGTATGGCCTGCGGCAAACCGGTAGTAACCGCTACACAGATGCTGGAATCCATGGTAGAGAAACCTCGCCCTACCCGTGCGGAAATCACCGACGTTGCCAATGCGATTTACGATGGCACATCGGCTATCATGTTATCCGGAGAAACGGCCTCCGGCAAGTATCCGGTGGAAGCGGTACAAACCATGCATGCTATTGCAGTCCGTACGGAAGCAGATATGATGCAAAACCAAGACAGATTTTTACACCAGCCGGTGAAACAAAAACTCTCTATCTCCGCAGCTATGGCACATGCTGCCTGTACAACCGCCAGGGATATCGGCGCTGATGCAATTTTAAGTGTCAGCCAGCGCGGCATCACCGCTCAGATGGTAAGCCGGTTCCGTCCAGCCACTACCGTTATCGCCTTGCTTATGGATGATCAGCTGCGCCGTCAGATGAGTTTATACTGGGGGGTCGAAGCTGTCAAAATGCCATATGCCAACAACTCCGATGAACTGGTTGACCTGGCTGTGGAAAGTGCCGAAAAAGCCGGCCTTGTTAAAAACGGGGATTTAGTTGTTGTTACAGCCGGCGTACCGGTTGGAATTGCCGGGACTACCAATATGATTCGCGTAAAACAGGTAGGCGGCTCGTTAATCAATGCCATCGGCATCGGCAGCCAGAAAATCAGCGGCCCGTTGTGTGTATGCCGAACTCAGCAGGACGTTATGGAAAAATGCAAAGACGGCGATATTCTGGTGGTGCCTTATACTACAAACGAAATCCTGCCATGGCTTCGAAAAGCAGCAGCCATTATTACCGAAGACACCACGCCGGACTGCCATGCCGCCACCGTCGGCCTTGCACTGGAAAAACCGGTTATTATCGCGGCATTAGGTGCTACTCAGCGTTTAGAGGACGGTGTTATGGTATCCGTTGACTGCAGCCGCAGTGTAGTTCAGACATTACCGGAATAAAAAAAGAAAAAACTATATAAAATAAAAAGCTGGAACGAAATCTGACTTAAAATCCTGAAACAGTATAAGTATATTTCCACGAATTCCGACTATAGAAAGACACGATTTTCTCTGTTCAAAAGCGTGGCGAACATTTTTGTTCGACAACGCTGAACAGAGAAAAGCTAGTGTCTTTGTATGGAGGGAGAGGGAAATCATACTATACTGTTTCAGGATCATAGCGATATCCGTTCCAGCTTTTTTATTTGTGTATATTTATATAATTTACAGAATAATCGACAAACCCGATAAAACCAGCAATACATAGGTTAATTTCATAAACCATTCCTGGCCGATGCGTTTATGCATCCAGTTGCCCAGCCATACCGACAATGCCAGAAGCGGAATGCAGGCACCGATAAGCATCATATTTTCTGCATTCCAGAGTGCTATATCAAAGTTAAGCACAAAGAACGTCGGGTCAAGTACCGCCCATGTTGCGGCAATTGTTGCACGGAATTCCGACTTATCCAACAGCACCAGTGTCGCATACATAACAAGCAGTGCACCGCCCGATACGAACATCCCGTGGATAATTCCGGCTGCAATCAGCACCGGCAAATACGCCCATTTTGGCAGCTGAGCACCTTGCGGATAAATCAGCCTCTGCACCGATACAATAATAATCACGATACCGTAGGCCGGCAGCAGAAAATCCAGCGGAATCACGCGATAAAGCAGCGTACCCATTGCCATGCCAATTAACATAACAGCCAGAATCTTAGCCAGTTCTTTTTTGTTGGCATATTTCCACTGCTGAATCCCGATAAACACACAGGTCATAATCGCTGTTACATTTAAAATAAAGCGTGCATCCTCCACCCCTAAAAGCAGAATAGATACCGGCATAGCAAGCATAGTTCCTGCAAAACCTGTAATACTCATAATAGCATTGGTCACAAAGAAAATAAATAAAAACAAAAATTCATTTCCGCCCATACTTCTCACATCCTCTTACCTGTCCTGCCGCAGTGCGCGGCGAATCCGACTTAATGAAGTCGGGGTAATGCCAAGGTAGCTCGCCAGCTGATTCTGCGTAATACGCTGCTCCAGGCCTAGATACTGTTTTAAAAAGTCCTGATATCGTTCTGTGGCTGAGCACATCAAAAACATACTTTCCCGTCTGATTTTGTAACGAATATTGTTCATAAGAGCCTGAATATATACATCTTTCATAAACTCCGAATCCTGCAGCACGGCTAAATCGGTAATTTTAAATGCCAGAAAGTCACAATCCTCCAGTGTTTCCACACACAAATCCGACGGTTCGCCCAGAATCAGAATTTCGGTTAAACACCAGTCACCGGCTTCAATAAAAAAACGCGTCACATCATTGCCTTTCTGATCAATATAATAAC
>DAISWV010000162.1:0-3931 GCA_036826195.1 Peptococcaceae bacterium
CCGGGGCTGCTGGTTATTTGGTTGGGCGTTCCCGTAAGGCTGCTTTTATTGCAGCGGTGCTGGGCGTTCTTTTATTTGATTTAAGTCATGGATTATATCTGATATACAATCGCATTCCTGGCCTGGTGCATTTTGGCGGTGGCGGTATGTATGATACCGTGATTTTATCTGGTGTGCTGGCCGTCTGCCTGGCAGAGTTTATCGGTGAAGGCCGGGAACGCATGCAGGGTGGACCGGAAAGTCGCGGGCGTGATAAATCTGTGCTTCAGAATCTGCAGGCAGCTGGAGCAAAAAGACAGAAAGGGGAAGGGCATTATGGTGAAAGGACATAGCATAGATGCACGTAAACGGCTGGCATGGACAACCGTGCTTTTAAGTATATTCTGTGTGCTGCTGTTCAGTTATCTGTTTACGCAGTGGCATATGAATGGTACATTTCTGCCTGTGTGGGATGTTTCAGAACAGCAATCAGACGAACAGCTGCCGGGAACCTGCTATACGTTTTATGACCAGGAAAGCGGCGAACTGCTGGAAGTTATGAGCCGCCATGTGTTTAGCGGAGATGAACTGCTTACAGGCGATAACCGGCATTATAAAGTAAAAAAAGTGGAAGGAACTCAGGTATTCTGTGAATTTCTGGGGGAACGCAATTTAAAACCAATAGCAGCAGAATTAAAACAGGCTGTATCTGATTGGAACAATAGTGACAGTGTTCCGGCCGGATTCCCTGGCCGGGCATTTCAGACAGTGGCTATTTACTGCACACATACCGATGAAAGCTATGTGCCGACATCCGGAACCGAGAGTAAAAACGGTGGAGGGGATATTTTAGAAGTGGCATCTGCCATGGTGGAGGAACTGGAAAAGCAGGGCGTTACAGTAATACATAGTGATAATATTCATGATCCGCACGATGTAAATGCCTATCAGCGTTCAAGAAAAACAGCTTCTCAGCTTTTGCAGGAAGCACCTGCAGCTATGATTGATGTGCATCGTGATGGCGTACCGGATCCTGCATATTATGCAACAGAGTTGAATGGCAAGCCAGCCACACAAATTCGACTGGTCGTTGGCAGACAAAACCAGAATCGTGAAGCGAATATTGCTTTTGCAGAAAAAATGAAAGCGTATTATGACGAGGTAAAACCGGGACTGATAAAATCTATTTTTATGGCAAAGGGCAATTATAATCAGGATCTGGCTCCCCATTCGATTTTACTGGAGGTAGGTACCCATACCAATTCACTGGAAGAGGCGCAGGCCGGCGCCATAGAGTTTGCAGAAGCCCTTCCGCAGTTTCTTGGTTTAAAAACCGCAGCAAATCATCAGGATAAGATAGACGGAGACGAAGAGAATACAGCAAGCGAAAAAGAGGCAGATGGCAGCGGCATTGGAAAAGCCGTTATCTGGATTATATCCCTTGCTGCTATTGGCGGACTGGGGTTTGTATGGCTGAGCCGAGGGTCTTTTAATCTCAGGAGACGATAACATGAATGCTTATGCAGAATCTATTATTCTGGGCATAATGGCAGGGTTTCTAGCCCGGCTCTTTATGCTGCGCACGGATTACAGAAACTATCCATCGTATCCGCACGGCTATATTATTCATCTGTCACTGGGGGCTATCGCTGCAGCTTTAGCCTCTCTGGCACTGCCGGCTCTTCTGGAAGAAGAATATACAGCGGTTACGTTTCTGGTGTTATGTGCGCAACAGTTCCGTGATATACGTAATATGGAACGGGAAAGTTTGATGAAACTGGAAGAAAACAAACTGGTTCCAAGGGGAGCCGATTACATTGAAGGCATTGCAAAGGTGTTTGAATCGCGTAATTATCTGGTGATGCTGGTTGCGCTGGGGACATCGGCTTTTACGTTGTATGGAGGGCTGATGCTTGGGCTTTTGACTGCGGTCTGTATGATTTTTCTGGCTCAATTTCTGAAACGAGGGAGTTTTGTTCGCCATATTGCCAGAATTGAACCGGGGAGTCTTCATTTTGAAAAATCACTGCTTTATGTAGACGATATTGTAATTATGAATGTAGGTGATTTAGCAGCGCGTGAAAAAATAATACAGGAAGGGGTTGGAATTATACTGCATCCTGTAGATGATGATGGCAGGGCAATTTTAAATAATTTAGGTCAGAGGCAGGCGCTTCTGCATGATATCTCCATGCTGACAGGAAATAAAGTGGAAATCGGCGAACAGGAATGGACACCGGCAGCTCGTAAAAACCTGGAGACAGGTTCTCTGGCTGTGTTTCTGATGCCGAATGAAAAAGACATGGAATGCATTATCGAGGCTGCAAAACGGACACCGGTGCTGGAGAGTGCTGTGCAGAAACCGTTGGCCAGCAGAATTGGCAGAAAGGCGGCAGATTAATGAAAGATACGATTCTGGCAGCAGTGGTAAGCCGGGAGAATATAGATAAGGTGCATGGCATGAACAGCGTTTTTATTGCTGAGGATTCGCTGGAACAACAGAGAATCGCCATGTTGCTGAGCCGTATATTAAAGGCGATGGCGCATGATCTGGAAAATGGTGTGATAATTATTGTGCAGCATTAAAAAGGAATGATTCACCGGTAGCGATTATCGGCGAACCATTCCTTTTTTCAATCTGACTATTGTTCTACTGCTTGCAGAGCCTGTATTGCACGACTGACTTTGCTATCTACAATTTCGCGAAGACAGTAAGGCACGTTGCCTGCTCGTTTATGTTTTATAATGCATTCGCAGCATTTACCGTGCGAGGCACATTTTAAACCCGGGCACGGACATGGATTTGTATTTTCGCAGACCATACCGGAATCCCTTCTTTCCTGATAGAAAATGAAATATAAATAAAAAAGAAAAATATTAGCCGTTATTTACGGAATATATTTCAGAATATGATTGGATAATATCCGCAGTTCGATAGGGCTGCGGTTTAGTCCGATTAAACAGGGAAAATTAACATCCATTTCGGCTGCCAGTATTTCCATTGTCTGCGGAATGTAATTAATCCAGAGATAGCCTGAAGGCCGATTACCGTCAGGAATATCGTAATAGTTAATAACAGTGCCGTTGTTAAGCGGTTCCCGTTTGGTCAGAATCACAAGCTGATTCAGTTCCGGGGGAAGAGTCTGTTCAATTTTTCGCATAAATGCAACCATCTGGGCAGTATCCATAAAACGAACCTCCTTCTGCTAGTGTATATTATAGCCAAAACAGTCTGAAAAACAAGACAAAAATATAACGAAAAAATGTTCGATTTATGTATTGACGAACAGATGTTTTTGTTGTATAGTTAAAACAGAACAAAGATTCGAAGAACGAATATTCGAGAAACGAACAGATAATAAAAATTCAAAACATACAGATGGAACAAAGGAGCTGTGAAGATTATGAGAAATTCTATGAAAACAATGAACAGAAAAAGAGAATATGGAAATAAAGCGGGTAAATATAGCGTACTGGCTATGCTGATGGCAGCCTTTCTGTTTGGCGGTTTGCTTCTGATTGAACATATGGCGCTGGTACAGCTCACAATGGCAGTTATCTTTTGTATTTTAAGCGGCGCAATGCTGCTGTATGCGCTGATGAAAATGAACGTAATGGAATTTCAGCCTGGTTCATTCTGGGACCATCTGAATCAGTATGTGAATCGTGAAGAGGCGTCTGTTCGAGGCAGAAAGGCAGTACGAAGCATGGTATATGCTATGATTGTGCATAAATAATATGGTCTGACCAGTACGGGAAATGTTTGTGCCAGGTGTGATTTCAAAACAGAAAGCACTGCAGTCTGTACGATTACATGGCGATTAGAAATCGTATAATTTCTGGTTGACATTTGCGAAAAAGATACGCATACTAATACTGTACTTATTCGATTAAATGTTTTTGCAGAAATATTTAACAGACAGCTTTATTAGGAGGCACAAAACATGAAACG
>DAISWV010000163.1:0-3908 GCA_036826195.1 Peptococcaceae bacterium
AAAATGGGGAAAACTGCTGCGTTCTGCGGCTCATGACGGGATTACAGAACGGGATGCGGAATTTTTACGCAGTCTTGGTGTAAAAACAGTTGTGGATTATCGTACCAGTGTGGAAAGTGCAGACCATCCGGATGTGAAACTGGAAGGCGTGGCTTATCAGACATTATGTCCGTTTGAAGAAAGCAACGCGACCAATACTCTGGATACCAACCAGCATAGACAGATGCGCAGTGCGGAAGATGCCATCAAAATGCTGACAGGTATTAATCGTCAGCTGGCGGCCAGCCCTCACTGCAACAAAACCTATCGCGGCCTGATGCAGATTGCATTAGATACCGAACAGGTTCCAGTTGTACAGCACTGTACTTCCGGGAAAGACCGTGTAGGTGTTGGCTCTGCAACCATGTTGATGGCTCTTGGGGTACCGCGTGAAACCATCATGGCGGATTATCTGCTAAGCAATGAAAACCAGCTGTCAGCAAGTAAACTGGGTTCCGGCACTATGAGCGCCGGTCAGGAAATTACACCGGAAATGATGAAAATGTTTGCTGCATTAACAAAAGTGCATGCGGAATATCTGGAAGCATTTTTTGATGAAGTAGATACCAGATGGGGCGGAACAGAAGGTTATCTGAAAAATGCACTGGGTCTGACGGATGCAGAACTTGAAAAAATGAAAGATTTATATCTGGAACAGATGTAAAAACGTTTAAAAGTAAGATGCTGTTGTCGATTTAATCGAAACAGCATCTTTTATGTTATAAAAACAGGAATGATATAAAAAAACGGGGAATAAAAAGAAGAATGCAATTTAAATGAAGAATGCAATTTATACGATGAAACATGATAAGAGGTGGAATGAGAGATGCTGTTTACATTGCTGATATTATTTCTGAATTTACTGATTCCAATCTGTATTGGGGTGTATGTGTACAGGGATGCCAGAGCCCGCGGGATGGAACCGGTTTTATGGACTTTGGCAGCGGTTCTGATACCAAGCTTTATCGGACTGATTATTTATCTGATTGCCCGCACAAAATATTCGGTGCTTCGCTGTGCAAGATGCGGTGCAGTAGTGGAGGAGGATTATTCGGTATGTCCGCAGTGCGGAATCAGTCTGCAGGCAAGCTGTCCATCCTGCGGAAGAACCGTGCAGCCGGAATGGAATGTCTGTGCACATTGTGGTGCTGCTCTGTCACAGTACCGGGAGAAAAACATTGTAGAACCGCCGGGGGTTGGAAAAACACTCTGGGTTGCGCTGGGGATTGTTGCTGTTCTGGTGCTGCTGCTGGTTTTTGTGCTGGCAAGCAATCTGGTTTGGTATGTAATTCCGCAGGGCATTAATGTAATGCATCATTTCATTTAATTAATAAATGCGTGATGGATAAATAGAAACAGGGTATGAATATTGTGATAAATTAAGCAGAAAAGGAGAAACTCTATGGCGATTATGAAAAATATTCCTATGGCAGAAGTGGTAAAACTGAAGGAACAGGTAGCATATCAGGACGGGCAGGTTGTAAGTAAAACACTGGTGCAGAATAGCGCGGTCAGTGTTACGCTGTTTTCTTTTGCAAAAGATGAGGAAATCAGTACCCACGAATCGAAAGGGGATGCGTTTGTAACCTGTCTGGATGGTGTGGGCCGCATTACGATTGATGGTGTGGATTATGAACTTCATGAAGGCGAATCGATTGTGATGCCGGCACAGCATCCGCATGCTGTATATGGCAAAGAGAATTTTAAAATGCTGCTGGTAGTTGTATTTTAAGCAATGTCAGATATAAAAAGTAAAAGAAAATAAAAAGAGCTGTCCGAGGGTTGGAGCGGACAGCTTTTTTATATGCAGCATAAGCTTAATTACATAGCGTTAACCATTTTTGTTAAACGGGATTTTTTGTTAGCTGCGTTGTTTTTATGCAGCAGACCATTGGATGCTGCTTTGTCAATTGTTTTGATAGCAACTGCTAAAGCTGCTTTTGCTGCTTCAGCATCGTTTGCTGCTACAGCAGCTTCTACACCTTTAATGGTGGTTTTTACTTTAGACATAGCGCTTTTGTTTCTTAAAGTACGAACTTTAGCGATCTGGGCACGCTTAGCTGCAGATTTGATGTTAGCCAAGATTGTCACCTCCTTCAGTAACTTTGGAAAACGGGAACAGGACGTGGTCCCCGTGTGATTCACAAAATGTAAAAATTTACTCTGAAATTTTAACAGATAATATTCTACCATGCACTCGAAAAAAAAGCAAGAATAATCGTTGCAATTCGTTCATATATATTGATATATAAAAATTTCAGGTGGAAAAGGGACGAGTTATGACAGTTCAAACAATCTGGAGAGCAATGCAAAAAAATTTCTGTAGAAAAATTCTGTGGTGTCTGCTGTTGCTGCTGCTGGCCGGATGCATAGCCGGAGGCTGCGGCATTCTGCGGCAGATGGAGTATCCGCCAGGTGAAAAACAGAATCGGGTAAAAATCTGTCTGGAACAAGGCTGGCCGCTTAGCAGGGAGGACAGGCTTGTTTCTGCAGATATCTGGAGGGTTTTAACAGGATCTGTGCCAATGAATCCGTATGGTCAGATTATTAGCGGGCTTCCTGTTTTGCGGAACGGTTCAGGGCGACTGATACAGTATGTAACAGAAGAAGAGGAGTATTATGCAACAGCGATGATACCGGACAACTGGTATCATCGCTTTGAAAAAATAAATGGAGTCCCTGTTTCAGAAGAAGTACAGGTCGTGTTATATCACACCCATAATGCAGAAACGTATCTGCCAAGTGCCGGTGTCAGTAAGGTAAGCGGTCAGAATGGCGGTGTGGTGCAGGCCGCTGGCGTTTTGCAGACGAATTTACAGCAGACATACGGCATCCGCACGGTACATAGTACAGAACTGCACGATTATCCCAACTGGAACCGGTCATATCAGAATTCACGGGATACCGTGCAGCAGCTTTTAAAACGGTATCCGGATGTGAAAGCAGTATTTGATATCCACCGGGATGCCGGATTTACCTCAAAAGAACCGACGACAACCGTTATTAATGGAAAAAAGGCTGCAAGAATTATGCTGGTAATAGGAGCCAATCATGAAAACTGGAAAGCAAACCTTGCGTTTGCCCGAGAACTGGAAACAGTTTGTGATACGCTGTATCCGGGTCTTTTAAGAGAGAATATTCATATAAAAGAAACGGGTCGATATAATCAGCAGATACATCCACATGCGGTACTTTTGGAAATCGGTTCGGATCTGAACACGCAGCAGGAGGCAGATTATGCACTGGAATGTTTTTCCCGTGTGGTGTATGAAGTGCTGAAAAACGCTTAATAAAGCGGTTTTGCAGAATTATTTCTAAAAAACATAAGAGATGTTTTTTCGCTGCAAATTTTGTATACAGTATTGTTATGAAAAAATAATAAAAAAGTAAAAAAAACTCTTGCAAAAGTGAGAAATATGTGTATCATATAATACAAGAAGCTTTTCAAAAACTGATATAGTACAGAAAAGTCAAAACATTCTTGAGGGGGAAATTCCAATGAAACTGAAAAAAGTATTAGCAGCAGCTCTGATCGGTGCTATGACACTGACAACATTCGGCTGCGGTGGCGGCGATGCAGAACAGGGCGCAGCAGAACAGGGCGGCGAAGCTACTGCAATTAAAGTAGGCGGTACAGGCCCATTAACAGGTGGTGCATCCATTTACGGTCTGGCTGTACAGCGCGGTGCTGAAATCGCTGTTGAAGAAGTTAACGCTTTAGGCGGCGTACAGTTTGAACTGAAAATGGAAGACGACGCGCATGACGCTGAAAAAGCTGTTAACGCATACAATGCATTAAAAGACTGGGGTATGCAGCTGTCTCTGAACTCTGTAACCACAACACCAGGTATTGCTACATCCGAACTGAA
>DAISWV010000164.1:0-3895 GCA_036826195.1 Peptococcaceae bacterium
TTAATATCTTTGATATAGCGTTTGCGTCCCATCATCGTGGTGCTGATACCAGTAGTTCTTGCTTCGCCAATAGCCTTTTCAATCCACTGTTTAACACCGCTGTAACGGTTAAAATAATTTTCAATATAGGCTTTTGCCTCGGCACGGCTAATGCCCAGTTCTTTACTTAAGCCATAATCGGTCTGCCCGTAGATAATCCCGAAGTTTACCGCTTTTGCATTGCGGCGCATTTCTTTGGTGACTTCCTCCATTGGTACACCGAATACCTCCGAAGCGGTACGGCGATGAATATCCTCATCGTTCATAAAGCTATCCACCAGCACAGGGTCTTTGCTCATGTGGGCTAAAATACGCAGCTCAATCTGCGAATAGTCCGCTGCCACCAGCACATTGCCCGGAACGGATGGCACAAAAGCTTTGCGAATTCGTTTGCCTTCCTCGGTTTTAATCGGGATATTCTGCAGATTCGGCTCGGTGCTGCTTAACCGGCCGGTTGCCGTAATGGTCTGGTTAAATGTGGTATGCACCTTGCCAGTTTCCGGACGCACCAGTTTTAAAATACCTTCGATATAGGTGGATTTCAGTTTGCTGAGCTGACGATAAGCAAGAATATCTTTTACAAATTCATACTCCTCTGCAAGAGTATCCAGCACTTCAGCATCGGTAGAGTAGCCCGTTTTAGTTTTTTTAATAACCGGGAGGCCAAGTTTTTCAAATAAAATCACACCCAGCTGTTTAGACGAGTTCAAATTGAATTCTTCTCCGGCTGCTTCATATAGCTTCTGTGCCAGTTCCTCAATGCGAATCGATAATTCCGCACCCATAGCTTCTAAGTAGGCGGTATCAATACGTACCCCTTCCAGCTCCATAATGGCCAGCACCTGCGCTAAAGGCAGTTCGATGCTAGTGTATAAATCGGTCAGCTTCTCCTGTTCCAGCTTTTCGATAAAGAAATCGCTCAGCACATAAATCCCTTTTAAGAGACCATATAAATGCTCTTCGGCATCATCCGGCAGTGTTACATCAAAATACTGTGCCAGCATAGCCTCTAACGATAAATCCTTCGCCTCAGGGTTAAACAGATAGGCAAATAACTGTCCGTCCCAGAACAGCGAATTTACCAGAATTTTCTCTTTTTCAAAGTGGATAAATATTTTTTTCGCATCATCGGTTAAAAGAAGTACCCGTTTGTCTTCGATCCATGGTTTTAAGATTTCTGCATAGGTGCTGAAATCATCACCGCATTCTACCAGATACGGCGTATCGTTAATCATAATACCAAAGGATGTCACCCTGCTGTCCCTTGCATTGCCCGGAGTGGTATTTAAGATCAGGCTGATACTCATTGGCGGCATATCATCAATGAGTGCCTGGAACGCATCAGCTTCTGTAATTTTTACACCTTTTTTTACAGTCATACCTGGAGCCATATCATCCATATCTTCCAGCATGCCTTCTACAGGCATATCGGTCCAGTCCGACGGTTCCGGCGGATACATGGCAGTCAGCTCATTTAAAAGCGAGCGCAGTTCCAGTTCTTTATAAAGCGCTGTTAATTGCGGTACATCAAACGGATGCCGAACCAGCGCCTCTTCTGTAAAGTCCAGAGGCACTTCGCAGAAAATGGTGGCAAGTTCTTTACTCATAAAAGCCTGTTCTTCATTTTCCCGCAGTTTATCGCCCAGCTTTTTGCCATTAAAATCATCTAAGTGCTGGTAAAGCTCTTCTACGGTGCCATACTGATGCAGCAATTTGAGCGCGGTTTTTTCGCCCACGCCAGGCACCCCTGGAATATTGTCAGAGGCATCGCCCATAAGGCCTTTTAAATCTCGAATCTGATCCGGCACCAGATTATATTCTTCTTTTAAGGCTTCCGTATCATATTTTGCCAGCTCCGTAATACCTTTTTTGGTTAAAAACACGCTTGTTTTCTCGCTGATTAACTGCAGGCTGTCTTTATCCCCGGTAATAATCACGCTGTGAATGTCCTGCCCTTCGGCCCAGCGCACCATAGAGCCGATAACATCATCGCCCTCATAGCCTTCTTTTTCGTAAATAGCAATGTTCATAGCACGCAGTACATCTTTGATTAAATCCATCTGCCCGCGCAGTTCTTCCGGCATTCCTTTGCGCTGCGCTTTGTAATCAGCATATTTTTCGTGCCGAAATACTTTGCGGCTCACATCAAAAGCCACAGCCAGATAATCGGGCTGTTCCTGTTTAATGATTCGCATCAGCATATTGGTGAATCCATATACGGCATTCGTAATAACGCCTTTGGAGTTGCTTAATATCGGAATGGCATAAAAGGCCCGGTTGGCCAGGCTGTTGCCGTCAATCACAATTAATTTTTTCATAGCATTCCCTCACATCTTCCGGTAATAACAACAGCTTCGCTGCACGAGGCCATTGTTTGATTGCATATTCTCTCTGCATGGCCTGCTGTTTCGTGGGAAACTTTTCCCAGTAGACCAGTTTCACCGGCCCGCGGCTTCTGGTATATTTAGCGCCGGTTCCATTATTATGGGCACGAATACGCCGCACCAGATTGTCGGTATAGCCGGTATATAGCGAATGGTCGCTGCACAGCACCATGTAGGTGTAATAAACGGTCATATCCGTACCGCTCCTTATCGTATCATATCATTTTATTTTACCATGTATGTTTCGTCATATCTACAACGAATTACTGCGTTGCTTCTATTATCAATCTGTAAGTAATCAATAGAAAAATTTTTTCGATGCACCCTTGCACTTTCCGTCACACAATATTAAAATAGAGGAAGTGAATAATTCATATTTTTTTGGAGGTAATCTATTATGTCTAGTTGCAGCGGATGCTCTTCTGCTAATACAGGAAGCTGTGATTCCAACGGCTGTTCCTCCTGTTCCTCCTGCGGTGTTCCACAGAAAACCCAGGCACAGCAGCTGAGCAATATTAAAAATGTAATTGTAGTAATGAGTGGGAAAGGCGGCGTAGGGAAATCTTCCTTCACCTCCCTGATTGCCATGACCTTACAGAAAAAAGGCTACAAAGTAGGGATTCTGGATGCCGATATCACAGGCCCAAGTATTCCAAAATTATTCGGTATCAGTGGCGCTCCTCAGATGAGCGAATTCGGCGCATATCCGCCAAAAAGCGCAAACGGCATTGCGGTTATGTCTATGAACCTGCTGCTGCCAACCGATGATGAACCAGTTGTATGGAGAGGCCCTGTTGTTTCCGGCGTTATTAAACAGTTCTGGGAAGAAGTAATCTGGGGCGATCTGGACTACTTAGTTGTTGACCTGCCGCCAGGAACCGGCGATGCAACCCTGACCATTCTGCAGACCCTGCCTGTAAACGGCGTTTACATGGTAACCGGTCCACAGGATCTGTCCAACATGATTGTACGCAAAGGTATCAAAATGGTAGAAATGATGAACCTGCCTGTTCTGGGTATCGCAGAAAACATGAGCTATCTGTCCTGCCCGGACTGCGGTAAAAAAATCAATCTGTTCGGTGAAAGCAACATTGCAGAAACCTGCACAAACCACAAAGTTCCTCTGATTGGCAAATTCCCTCTGGATCCACAGCTGGCTCAGCTGGGCGACAAAGGCAAAATCGAGGAATATACTGGTGAAGCGCTGAACATCATGATGGAAAACCTGGAAGAATTCCTGCCTGTTCAGGCGTAATTCTCCTCGATATTAAAATTAAAGGAGCTTAACCAATGAAATTCGATAGCACACTGGTAAATGTAGACGGCAAAGAAATCGTAATCGTAGCAGTAGATACTAACTTCTTCTCCTTACCACAGGAAGAAAAAGGCGAACTGGTACGCGGCTTCTTTGAATTCTTCCATAAACCAATCGTTCTGATGGCTGTAAACCCACAGGGCGATATGCAGTATTT
>DAISWV010000165.1:0-3892 GCA_036826195.1 Peptococcaceae bacterium
CGATAAATATTTTTGATGCGTTACGCTGCCTCTTCCTCTTTTTACACGTTTTTTAGACTGTTTGTTAAATCGTATAATCGTTTTTCTTTCGGTCACTATTTTAAAGAAAATTCAGGGCCATTACACAACTTTTGTTTCAGTGAATAATATTTTGTATTATTTGCAACATGGATGCAAAAGAAATTATTTTGTTGCAAAATAAAGCGAGTGTAAGTCTGGGCAAACAAAAGGAACTGTAGAAAGGATATACTGTATCGTTAATTAGGCGACATAATTGCACAGTGTACTCCTAGAGTGGAGAAGTGTTGATAAAGGGTGGACACCGGAAATGCGCGATGTAGAGAGAAAAACGCTGTTTCGTGAAAAAATGTACGAAAATTTTGAAAACTGTCATTGATAACATTTATTAAAAAAACGTATAAAACGCTTCCTTTTTGGGTAAAAATGCGCTTTAATAGAGACATAGGGTTTATCGATAGTCATATAATTTACAGATTATCGTTACAGATTTTAAATTAATTATCAAAGGGAGGATAAAAATATGGCTTGTACATGTGGCGGACACAATGAAGCATTATTTGCACAGCTGGACAATGTGATTGAGCAGCATAAAGACCAAAGAGGCAGCTTAATCAGCGTACTGCACAAAGCACAGGGCATTTTCGGTTATTTACCAGAAGAAGTTCAGGCTTACGTTGCAGAAAAAATGAATATTCCTTTAAGTGAAATTTACGGTGTAGTAACATTCTATGCATTATTCACAATGAATAAAAAAGGGAAATATACATTCAATGTCTGTCTGGGGACAGCATGTTACGTAAAAGGCTCTGGCAAGCTGTTAGAAAAACTGCAGGAAGAACTGGGCATCGGTGTTGGCGAAACAACTGAAGACGGTATGTTCAGTATCGAATGCTGCCGCTGTGTAGGTGCCTGCGGTCTGGCTCCGGTTCTTACAATCAATGATAAAGTACATGGTCACTTAGTACCAGAAGATATTCCAGCTCTGATTGCTGAAATCAAAGCTGCTGAACAGATCTAACAGGAGGTGTGGGAGTAATGAATAAAATTACAAGTTTTGAAGAATTAAAAGCATTACAGGCAGCAGAACGTGCAAAAATCGCTGTGCGTGATGGTCAGGCTCCAGGTGCAGCAAATCTGGCAAGACATCATGTAATGATCTGCGCTGGTACAGGTTGCAGCTCCTCCAACAGTATGCTGGTAAAAGAAGCTCTGGAAAAACAGCTGGTGGAAGCAGGTCTGGATAAAGAAATCGACGTTGTACAGACAGGCTGTTTCGGGTTCTGCAGCTTAGGTCCAATCATGGTAGTATATCCAGAAGGGACATTCTATCATCATGTAAAAGTTGAAGACGTGGCTGAAATCGTAGAAACTCACTTAAAAGGCGGTCAGCTGGTAGAACGTCTGTTATATGATATCCCTGGTCAGAACAAAAAAGCTCCTGATATGAGCCACATTCCGTTCTTCCAGAAACAGAAACGCGTTGCTCTGCGTAACTGCGGTACCATCGACCCAGAAAATATCGGTGAAGCAATCGCTCACAATGCATATCAGGGTTTAGGGAAAGCGTTAACAGAAATGACTCCTGCTGAAGTAATTGCAGAAGTTGAAAAATCCGGCATCCGTGGTCGCGGTGGTGCAGGTTTCCCAACCGGGAAGAAATGGAAATTTGCAGCTGGCTATCAGTCTGCTGAAAAATATGTAGTAGTAAATGCCGACGAAGGTGACCCAGGTGCATTTATGGACCGTTCCGTTCTGGAAGGTGACCCTCACAGCATTCTGGAAGCGATGGCAATCGGTGGTTATGCAATCGGCGCAACCCACGGTTTCATCTATGTACGTGCGGAATATCCAATCGCTGTACATCGTCTGGAAATCGCTATCGCACAGGCTCGCGAAGCTGGCCTGTTAGGTAAAAATATCATGGGTACCGGTTTCGACTTCGATATCGATATCCGTTTAGGTGCCGGCGCATTCGTATGTGGTGAAGAAACCGCTCTGCTGACATCCGTAGAAGGGAAACGCGGCGAACCACGTCCACGTCCTCCATTCCCTGCAGAAAAAGGTTTATGGGGTGTTCCAACCTTCGTAAACAACGTAGAAACACTGGCTAATATTCCAGTAATCTTTACCGAAGGCGGCGAAGCATTTGCTTCTGTTGGTACCGCTGGTTCTAAAGGTACAAAAGTATTTGCTATGGCTGGTAAAGTAAACAATATCGGTCTGGTAGAAGTACCAATGGGTACCACATTAAGAGAAATGATTTATGATATCGGCGGCGGTATTCCTAACGGGAAAGCATTCAAAGCAGCTCAGACCGGTGGTCCTTCCGGCGGCTGTCTGCCAGCAAGCGCTCTGGATACCGAAATCGACTTCGATACCTTAGTAGCAGCTGGTTCCATGATGGGTTCCGGTGGTCTGATTGTATTAGACGAAACCACCTGTATGGTTGACATCGCAAAATTCTATCTGGAATTCACTCAGGATGAATCCTGCGGTAAATGTCCACCATGCCGTATCGGTACCAAACGTATGCTGGAAATCTTAGATAAAATCACCCGTGGTGAAGGTACCATGGAAGATATCGATAATCTGGAAACACTGGCTCGCACTATCAGCAGCTCTGCTCTGTGTGCTCTGGGTCAGACAGCTCCAAACCCAATTCTGGCTACACTGAAATTCTTCCGTGAAGAATACGAAGCACACATTATCGATAAAAAATGTCCTGCCGGCGTATGTAAACACCTGTTACAGTACCAGATTGATGCTGATAAATGTAAAGGCTGTACAGCTTGTGCACGCAACTGTCCGGTTGGCGCAATCGAAGGCGCAGTTCGTGAACCGCACAGAATTGATACCGCAAAATGTATTAAATGCGGCAGCTGTATTGAAAAATGTAGATTCGGCGCAATCTCCAGAGGCTAATAGAAGGGGTGATTTTTGTGGAAATGGTAAATGTTATTATCGACGGCGTTTCCGTGCAGGTTGAAGCAGGTTCCACTATTCTGCAGGCAGCACAGAAAGCTGGCATTAATATTCCTACATTATGTTATTTAAAAGACGTTAACCAGATCGGTGCATGCCGTGTATGTCTGGTTGAAGTAAAAGGTGCAAAAGCACTGCAGCCTTCCTGCGTATATCCTGTAAGAGAAGGTCTGGAAGTACTGACCAACACAGCAAAAGTTCGTGAAGCTAGAAAAGGCGTTGTAGAACTGCTGTTAAGTAACCATCCTGCAGACTGTCTGAACTGCGTACGCAGCGGCAACTGTGAACTGCAGCAGCTGGCTCACCAGATGGGTATTCGCAAAATCCGTTTCGCAGGCGAACAGAGCACATTCCCTGTTGATGACCGCAGCGTAGCAATCGTTCGCGATCCAAACAAATGTGTATACTGCCGTCGTTGTGAAGCTGTATGTAAAAATATTCAGGGCGTTAACATTCTGGGCGGCATCGGCCGTGGTTTCAACAGCACTGTTGGGCCTGCATTCGGTCATGCACTGGATGATATCAACTGCACACTGTGCGGTCAGTGTATCAACGTATGTCCAGTTGGCGCATTAACAGAAAAAGACGACACTCAGAAAGTATGGGATGCTCTGGCTGACGATGCAAAACACGTTGTTGTACAGTTCTCCCCAGCTGTTCGTGTTGCTATCAGTGAAGAATTTGGCCTGCCATACGGCGCAATTTCCACTGGTAAACTGGTTGCAGCTCTGAGAAGAATGGGCTTCAACAAAGTATTCGATACAAACTGGTCTGCTGACTTAACCATCATGGAAGAAGGTAATGAGCTGTTAGACCGTCTGCAGACAGGCGGCACTCTGCCAATGATTACCTCCTGTTCCCCAGGCTGGGTTAAATACTGTGAAAACCA
>DAISWV010000166.1:0-3869 GCA_036826195.1 Peptococcaceae bacterium
TTTGTGGAAATTGAAATCCGCGAAGGGGGTATCGGGCTTATTCGTGTAAAGGATAATGGGCACGGTATGGATGAAGCCGATTTAAAACTGGCCTTTGAGCGTCATGCCACCAGCAAAATCCGCGAGTTTCAGGACTTATACAAACTGAATACCTTTGGTTTTCGCGGGGAAGCGCTGCCAAGTATTGCAGCAGTATCGCAGGTGGAAATGACCAGCTGTACAAAGAGTGAAGCCGTTGGACATAAAATACGTATGGATGGCGGCACTTTTCTGGAATTTTCAGAAACAGCCAGTGCACCCGGTACGGTTATGGAAGTAAAGAACCTCTTTTATAATATTCCTGCCCGGCGTAAGTTTTTAAAAAGCGCAAGCTATGAGGCGGGATTGATTGGCGATCTAGTGAGCAAATATGCCATAGGGCATCCGGAGGTGCGGTTCCGCTATGTTTCCAACGGTCAGCTGCAGCTAGACACTGCAGGGCTTAACAGCGTAGAACAGCGTATGGCCTATGTATACGGCAGCAATCTGGAAAAGCTGATTGTACCGGTTGGCAAAACCGAAATCGGCAGTGGCAGATATCTGGAAGCGTGGCTGGTGCGTGAGGAAATCACCCGCAATAATCGAGGGCAGGAAGTATTTTTTGTAAATGGTCGTCTGGTAAAAAGCGCAGAACTGAGCCACACTCTGGAAGAAAGCTATTATACGTTAATTGCCAAAGGACGTTTTCCGGTGGCACTTTTAAAATTAACAATGCCAGGCTCAGAGCTGGATGTGAATATTCATCCGGCTAAAACCGAGATTAAAATTAACGGCTATGAGCAGCTGAAAACCAAAATTGTGGAGGTATTAAAGGACGCACTGTGGGAAGCAAACATCACCAAAAATGCCTTTTTACCGGAAACTGTAGCACCGGCTGCACATAGAGAGGAAGCCTCGAAACCGTTATCTGGTGATAAAAAACAGTCCGTGTATCTGACTATGACACCAGCAGCGAATAACAATAAATCAGCTGCAGCACAAGCAGAAGCTAAAAAAGTAGAAGATGCATCGATAAAGGCGAAGCTGAATCCGACCGTATACAAACAGAAGCCGGAAGATTTGTGTGGTGCAGGTATTGTTGCAGAACCAGAAAAACTGTATCAGTTCAAATCAGAAATGAAACCGCAAAAAACAGAAGAGAAAGCGGTATCTGTTACACAGGATTCACTCTTTCAATCAACTCCCAAAGAAGATGTAAAACCATATATAAAGCCAGTTTATAAAGAATCGGAAGTAACTAATAAAAGTATGACAGTTCCTAAAAAGGTTGATACTGATATAAAACAGAAATGTGAATCTGTTGACTTAAAAGGAATTGCGAATTTATCTGTTATAGGACAATTGAATAATGCTTTTATTCTGGCACAAAATGAAGAAGGCCTCTATATTATTGACCAGCATACATGCCATGAACGGATTCTGTACGAAAAGTTTATGCAGGCGGAAGCACAAAAAGATATAATCAGCCAGCCTTTGTTGATTCCTGTTACAGTAAATGTATCCGCTCAGCAGGATGCTGTTTTAATGCAGCATATTTTTACTTTGCGGGAGCTTGGTTTTGTGCTGGAAAACTTTGGCGAGCGGTGTTATCTGATTCGCAGTCTGCCGTTAGGCCTGCATGAGATGTCTGGCATTGAGGAATTTTTCCTCGATTTATTGCATGACTTGGAAGAGGACAAGGCTATGTCGGCGGCACGTATTAAAGAAAAACTATTAATCACCGCATCATGCAAAGGCGCGGTAAAAGCCAACTGGCCATTAACAGAAATTGAGATGCGCACCCTGCTTCATGATTTATCGCAGGTGGAAAATGCGCACACCTGTCCGCACGGGCGGCCGATTATCTATAAAATCACTATGCAGGAGCTCTATAAAATTTTTAAGCGGGGAACATATCATGGATAAACCGTTAATTGCGAAGAGGTGGGCTATTACTACCAGCAAGGCGCGAGGTAAGCATGGAATCGGACTTACGGAAGATGCACTGAATATTGCAGAAGAACTCTCCATTCCGGTGATTGACAGGAACAACAAAGGCATTCCAAAGCTGATGGAGATGCATGAGCTGGATCTGCTTCTGGTAGAAGAGGATGATGAATTGATTGCGCACTGGAAAGACGGAGGTCATCTTACGTTTCATCCCGGGATGGCGGTTCCTCGCTTAAAACAGATAAAAGACGGAGAGGTGGAAATGCTGGCACAGGTGGCTGAAATTCGTGAAGGAGATACTATTTTAGACTGTACCCTTGGCATGGGAAGTGATGCCATTGTTATGGCCTATGTTTCTGGAAAGGAAGGGCACGTTACATCTTTAGAAAGCAGCCCGCTGATTTACGCCATCACAAAGTATGGCTTAAAACACTGGCCTACCGGAAGCTGGCGTATGAAAGAAGCCATGGAACGTATTACACCGGTACTCAGTAAATATGAGACGTATCTTTCAGACGCTGCAGAGAATACTTACGATATTGTGTATCTGGATCCGATGTTTGAACGGCCGATTATGGAATCCTCCGGCATTGCACCTTTACGCAGAGAGGCCGATTATACGCCTCTTGTGCAGAATACACTGGAAAACGCAAAACGAGTCGCAAAACGTCGTGTGGTTGTAAAACACCGGGCAGGGACTCTGCAGAATCTGCACTTTGATGAAATTCTGGGCGGACGCTACAGCGCCATTGCCTATGGGGTACTGTATGCAGATGAATGTCACTAAGGAGGCGAAGCGGTTATGGAATTAAACAACATGAAAAAGAAGCCGCTGGTAATTTTAGTAGGGCCTACTGCGGTTGGAAAAACGGCGGCCAGTATTGGTCTTGCAAAAGCCCTGAACGGGGAAATCATATCCGGTGACTCTATGCAGATTTTTAAAAGGCTGGATATTGGCACAGCAAAAATTACAGAAGCAGAGATGGATGGAATTCCGCATCATATGATTAACATTAAAGAGCCGACCGAAAATTTCAGCGCAGCTGAATTTAAAGAACGTGTGGATGCTCTGATTAGTGATATCAGCAGTCGTGGAAAACTGCCGATTATAGTAGGCGGCACCGGGTTTTATATAAATGGTGTTTTATATGAGTATCATTTTGGTGAAGCTGATGTGGATGAAGCTTATCGTCAGGAACTTGCAGAATATCTCGAGTTAAACGGAAAAGAAGCTTTATGGCAGATGTTAAAGGAACAAGACCTGAAATCTGCCGAACGACTGCATGCTAACGATGTAAAACGGGTGATGCGTGCTCTGGAAGTACTGCATGTAACCGGGATTCCTGCATCCGAACGTCAGAGCGAAGTAGATAAAAAAGAAATGCGTTACAACGCGGTGTATCTGGGTTTAAGTCTGCCGAGGGATGTATTGTATGATCGGATTAACCGCAGAGTAGACAGTATGATGGAAGATGGACTTGAAAATGAGACACGCTGTGCATTGGCAAGCGGTGTGCCTGAGGACGCCCTTTCGATGACCAGCCTTGGCTATCGGCAGATGATTCAGTATTTCCGGGGGGAGATAACCTTAGAAAAAGCTGTGGAGCTGATTAAACGGGATACCAGACATTTTGCAAAACGCCAGCTTACCTGGTTTCGTCATGATCCCAATATTCAATGGGTAGAAAAGCAGGGTAAAACCGATGCGCAAATCGAAGCCGAACTGTTACAGCTGGTAGATGAGAAACTGAACAGAAACGAATAGAATCGCTGAAACTGTAATCGTAATAAGGAGAAAAGCAGTCTTTAATTATCAGTATTTGATTCACTACTTTTCCAAATTACTGACGGGAGGGGATAATCATGCGTTTTGAACAGCTGCAGTGTCTTCAGGAAATAGC
>DAISWV010000167.1:0-3853 GCA_036826195.1 Peptococcaceae bacterium
GGGTTACAGCCAGTCGGAATCACCTTCTGTAGTGGTGCTGGGGCTTGCTATTCTGATTGCTATGATGATGCTGGTGGTGCGTGCATTTATGATGCATTTCACACCAAAAATCTATCGGGATGAAAAGCAGATTGTGTTAATGATGCTGCTGACAACAGCAACCATTTTCCTGTACGATATGTTTTTATCGCTGACGCTGAGCTCCATTGCAGAGCGGGCTGCACAGGTAGGTTATCTGATTCCGGTGGCAATGGGCACCATGCTGATTACCATTCTGCTGGATGTGCGGCTTGGCCTGGTGATTGATATTATTCTGGCGATTTTTGTCGGGATGTACACTGAAAACTCGGCGTTTGCGGTGGTAGCTTTGATTGGCGGGCTTACCGGGAGCCTGGGGGTTGCCACATTAGGGCAGCGCTCGGATATTTCCCGTACAGCGCTCAGTATCAGTGCTGTGAATGCCTGTTTAATTATCGGGCTCGGGATGATTCAGAGCCAGTCGCCGGATGTTATTATTTTCGGGGTGATTTTCGGCGTATTCAACGGTCTGATTTCCTCTATTTTTACCATGGGGGTTCTGCCGTATCTGGAAAATATTTTTGGTATTACCACGTCCATCAAACTTCTGGAACTGGCTAATCCAAGTCAGCCGCTTCTGAAAAAACTGATGACAGAAGCACCCGGCACCTATCATCACTGCATTATGGTAGGCAACTTAGGGGAAGCTGCTGCCGAGGCCATTGGCGCAAACGGCTTGGAAGTCCGTTTAGGGGCGTATTATCATGATATCGGGAAACTGAAACGGCCGTATTTCTTTGCGGAAAATCAGTTCTCCGGCAATAATCCGCATAACAATATGACACCGCAGCTCAGCACACTGATTATTACATCTCATGTAAAAGACGGCATTGAGATGGCAAAAGAGGCGAAACTGCCTCCGATTATTATTCAGATGATAGCACAGCATCACGGTGACAGTTTAGTATCGTTCTTTTATTCAAAAGCGAAAGAAACAGATCCGCAGGCAAAAGAACGGGATTACCGTTACGAACAGCCGAAACCGCAGACGAAAGAGGCTGCAATTCTGATGATGGCCGATACGGTGGAGGCCGCCGTTCGGTCCAAAAAGAATGCAACACCGGGACAGATTGAAGGTTTTATCCGTACCTTAATCAAAGGCAAATTGAATGACGGACAGTTTGATGAATGTGAACTGACATTCCGTGATTTAGAGCTGATTGCCGAAGCCTTTGCCCGGGTTATTAACGGTATTTACCATAAGCGTATTGAGTATCCGCCGCAGGCGAATGAACTGCTGAAATTACAGGAGGGACAGGGAAACCATGACAGTCATCATAACGAATGAACAGGATAAAATTGAAATCCCGGCTGACTGGGAGGAAAAAATCAATAAAGTAGCAGCAATCTGCCTGCAGGAAGAACAGATTCCGGAAGAAGCAGAAGTTGACTTATTATTTGTTGATAACGAAGCAATTCGCGAAATGAACCGTGAATATCGGGACAAGGACAGCGCTACCGATGTACTCTCGTTTCCAATGTATGAGGCTGATGAGGAAATCGACGATGAAGATGAGATTTTATTCGGTGATATTGTGATTTCGCTGGAACGTGCACAGGAACAGTGTGAAGAATACGGACACAGCTTAGAGCGCGAAGTGATGTATTTACTGGTTCATGGTCTGCTGCATCTGGCAGGATATGATCACATGGAAGAAGAAGAAAAGAAAGAGATGCGTGCCCGCGAAGAAGAACTGCTTGCAGTTATCGGCGCAATTCGCTAAAATATATAGATAAGTATTTATCACAACAACGAGAATTTTTTTGGAGGTTGGTTTTATTTTGGATACGGACAGTTCGATGGTAATTGTTTTAGTGGTTTTACTTGCATTATCGGCAATTTTTTCATCAGCCGAAACAGCGTTTTTATCGACCAATAAAATCCGTCTGCGCAATCTGCAGGAGGACGGCGAGAAAAAGGCAGGTCTGGTTCTGGATCTGCTGGAAAATCAGAACCGCCTGATTTCGACTCTGCTGGTCGGCAACAACATTGTAAACATCAGTTCCTCGGCTCTGGCTACAAAAATGGCAACCGATTATTTCGGTGATGCCGGCGTAGGGATTGCGACCGGGATTATGACCCTGCTGGTGCTGGTGTTTGGTGAAGTGGTGCCGAAAAATCTGGCAGCAGCGCATGCAGAGGGATGGGCTATGTTTGTAGCGCCGTTTATTAAACTGGTAAGCGTTATTCTGACTCCGCTGGTGTTCCTGCTGACAAAATTGTCTGATACAGTTGTTCGGTTCAGCAAAAAGAACGAAGAAGAAGACCCGACCATCACCGAAGATGAGTTTAAAATTCTGGTGAACGTAGGTCAGGAGGAAGGCGTTTTTGACGAATCCGAAACAGAAATGATTAACAGTATCATGGAATTTGACGAAACCTATGTAAAAGCTATCATGGTTCCCCGTATTGATATTGTGGCGGTAGATGTGGATGACAGCATTAATGATGCACTGCGCCTGATTATTGATGGCGGTCATTCCCGTATTCCGGCATATGAAGAAAGTATCGATAACATTGTGGGGATTCTGTACGCAAAAGATATTTTTGAACATCTGAATGCGAACTTCGATGAACTGAAAGTAAAAGAACTGATTCGTGATGCCTATTATATTCCGGAAACGAAAAAGGTCAGCGATTTATTAAATGAACTGCGCCTGAAAAAAGTACACATGGCGATTATTCTGGATGAATACGGCGGTACCAATGGTCTGGTAACCATTGAGGACTTAATCGAAGAAATTATCGGTGATATTCAGGATGAATATGACGCGGAAGAAGATTTAATCGTGATGCACAGCGATAACCAGCTGGTGGCAGATGCCCGTGCACCAATCGGTGATGTGGAGGAAGCCTTTGATATGGAACTGGATGAGGAGATTCTGGAAGACAGTGAAGCCGATACCATCGGCGGTCTGGCCTTTGAACATCTGGGCGGTATACCGGAGGTTAATGATGAGGTAACCGTTGGCCGTTTCCTGATTCGCATTGTCAATGTTAGCGGTCGTCGTATCACAAAAGTGGAAGTGACTCTGCTTCCGCCGGAGGAAGAAGAGGATGATGAAGATGAAGAATAATCCGCAGGATGACTGGGATATTCTGAAGGATGCGGCGTGGAAGGCCAGAGAACAGGCCTATGCCCCGTATTCCGGCTTTAAAGTGGGGGCTGCGGTGCAGACGGCATCGGGTCATATATATGGAGGCTGCAATGTTGAAAATGTGAGTTACGGGCTGTGCAACTGCGCAGAACGGACTGCGATGTTTCAGGCTGTTGCAAATGGCGAGAGGGATTTCAGGCGGATTGTTGTCTGTGCAGATACACCGGAACCGATTGCGCCTTGCGGAGCCTGCCGTCAGGTGATGCAGGAACTTGGGCCTCAGATGGAAGTGTTATTGATAAACCGTCAGGGAAAGCAGATTATCACCAGTGTGGCAGAGCTGCTTCCTTACAGTTTTCAGGATTTTCCGCAGACAGAAACGCCTGCTAAAGGAGATATGTAATATGAAAACAGGATTTGCAGCGCTGGTGGGGCGTCCAAATGCAGGGAAGTCTACACTGCTGAATCAGATTTTAGATCGTAAAATTGCAATTGTATCCGATAAGGCGCAGACTACCCGTCATCGCATTACCGGGATTTTAACCAACGAGGAAGGCCAGATTGTATTTTTAGATACTCCGGGTATTCACAAACCTCGTCACAAACTGGGCGAGCGCATGGTGGATATTGCACAGAGTTCTCTGTATGATGCCGATGTGATTTATTATCTGGTGGA
>DAISWV010000168.1:0-3831 GCA_036826195.1 Peptococcaceae bacterium
GAAGACACATTAATAATACATCCCCGCTTTCTGTGAATCATTTCCGGCAGCACCGCCCTTGCACAGTAAAACGCCCCGTCTACATGAATTGCAAACATATTGCGCCATTCTTCATCGGTAATATCGGTAAACAGCTTCTGCTGCGCAACCCCGGCGTTATTCACCAGCACATCCACGCCGCCCCAGCTGCGTTCAATCTGCCCGATCATAGCCTGAACCTGCATGCTGTCACGCAAATCAGCCTGAACCGTCATCACAGAACAGCCCTGCTGCTCCAGCTGTTTCTGTAACGCCTCTGCCCGCTCTTTTCCATTATGATAATGCACCGCCACACGATATCCATTCTGTGCAAATTTTTCCGCCACAGCTTTTCCAATACCGCCTGAAGCTCCTGTCACCAGAACAACCTGATTCTGCTTCATCCTTCTATCGCCACACTTTCTTTTAACTGAACCTGATACTCTGTCTCAGAATTATATCATACTTTCAGGAAATTTTATATCCTCTTGCAGCATTCCTCCTGCTTCACTATAAAATTTATTCTATTTTTCACAGCATTAGAAAATATGTCAAAACCGCTTGATATCCATGATAGAGAAACGGTATAATATAAAGGTTACATATCACGCTATATCAAAAAGGAGCTGATGCAATGTTCAGACACCTGTTGTCCTGTCTGGGCCATTACTGGAAATATGCCCTGCTGGCGCCTTCCATTATTCTTATTGAAGTTTTTATGGAAATTCTGATGCCGCTGGTTATGGCAAAAATTATTGACGTAGGTATCGCCAATGGCGATGTAGGCTATGTTACCCGCATGGGGCTTTTAATGATTGGCATGGCACTTCTGTCGCTTTCTGCCGGGGTGCTGGCCGGCCGCTTTGCCGCCATCGCCGGTGCCGGGTTAGCAAAAGGAATCCGCCAGAAACTCTTTTATAAAGTACAGGAGTTTTCCTTCCGCAATATTGACCGTTTTACAACAGCCTCGCTGATTACACGGCTGACCACCGATGTTAACAATACACAGATGGCATTTATGATGCTGATTCGCACCGCGGTTCGATCCCCAATGATGCTTTTGTGTGCAACCTTTATGGCATTTTATATCAATGCGGAGCTGGCAAAAATTTTCCTGATTGCCATTCCGGTTCTGGCAGTGGCTCTGTATGTGATTGCAACCAGAGCGTATCCGCGTTTTCAGGAAATGCTGACCCGCTACGATAAATTAAATGCCCGGGTGCAGGAAAACCTCACCGCAATTCATCTGGTAAAAGCCTTTGTGCGCGAAGACTACGAAAATGAAACCTTTTACGAAGCTTCTGACCAGCTGCGCAAAGCTCAGCTGCGCGCTGAAAAAATTCTGCTGTGGAACGGCCCGATTATGCAGCTTGTTATGTACAGCTGTATTATTGGCGTCTGCTGGTTCGGCGGCAATTTTATCATCGCCGGCGACATGGATACCGGGGAGCTTTTAAGTTTTATCAGCTACATTTCACAGATTCTGATGTCGCTGATGATGATTTCTATGATTTTTATTATGTTTATTATGTCTCGCGCTTCCATTCAGCGTATCTGCGAAGTGTTTGACGAACCGCTGGATTTAACCGATGAACAGGTTACCGAAAATCCGCAGCCGAAAGACGGTTCTATCGAGTTTCGCAATGTAAGTTTTCAGTACAATGACTGCGAGGCTGAACAGCCGGTTCTGCACAACATTAATCTGAAAATCGAAACCGGGCAGACCATTGGTATTCTGGGCGGTACCGGTTCATCCAAAACCACACTGGTACAGCTGATTCCGCGCCTGTACGATGCTACCGAAGGGGATGTGCTGGTAGGCGGACGCAGCGTAAAAGAATATAAGCTGGACACCCTGCATAATGCAGTTGCCATGGTGCTGCAGAAAAACGTGCTGTTTTCCGGCAGTATCCGTGAAAACCTGCGCTGGGGAAACCCGGATGCATCCGATGAAGAAATAATCGCTGCCTGCAAAGCAGCACAGGCTCACGATTTTATCACCTCGTTCCCGCAAGGCTATGATACCGACCTGAGCCAGGGCGGCGTAAACCTCTCCGGCGGCCAGAAACAACGCCTTTGTATTGCAAGAGCACTGTTAAAAAATCCAAAAGTTATCATTCTGGATGACAGTACCAGTGCCGTTGACACTGCTACCGACAGCCGGATTCGTCACGCCTTCCGGCAGAATCTGAACGATGTTACAACGATTATTATTGCGCAGCGTGTCACGTCCGTACAGGATGCCGACCGCATTATCGTAATGGATGGCGGCACCATTCATGCCGCAGGCACCCATGAAGAACTGCTGAAATCCAGCGCAATTTATCAGGAAGTATATGCTTCTCAGCAGAAAGGAGCTGAGTAATATGCCGCCAAGACCAAAAGGCCACGGAAAACCAAAAAATATCAAGCAGACCGTTCTGCGTATTCTCAGCTATATTAAAGGGTATCGGCTTCTGATGCTGTTCGCGGTTATCTGCATTATTTTCAGCGCGGGCGCCTCGATTGCCGGCACATACTTTCTGAAACCGTTAATCAATAACTACATTCTGCCGTTTATCGGTCAGGAAAATCCGGATTTATCCGAGTTCGTCACAGCCTTATCCATCATGGGGATTATCTATCTGTTAGGGGCTGCGGCATCGTTTACATCCAGCCGTATTATGCTGACCATTTCGACCGGCGCGCTGCTTAAAATCCGCACCGAGCTGTTTCAAAAAATGCAGGCACTGCCTGTCGGTTTTTTTGACAGCCATACCCACGGGGAATTAATGAGCCGTTTTACCAGCGATACCGACACGCTGCGCGATTTACTGAGTTCCAGTTTAACGCAGTTTATCTCGTCGTTTATTACCGTTACCGGTGTATTCACGATGATGGTAATTCTGAGCCCGCTGTTAACCATGCTGGTTATGGTGATGGTAGCTGTTATGATTTTTGCCGTTGGTGCTATCGGCGGCCGAAGCGGTATGTATTTCCGCCAGCAGCAGCAGGCTATCGGTGCTATGAATGGTTACATTGAAGAAATGATGGAAGGCCAGAAGGTAGTAAAAGTGTTCTGCTACGAAGACCGGGCCAAAGACAGATTTGACGAACTGAACGGAAATCTGTGCCAGGCTGCGACCAGCGCCCACACCTTTGCCAACATTCTGATGCCGACTATGGGGAATCTCTCCTATATCAACTACGCCATGACAGCTATGTTCGGCAGTATGATGGCAATTGCAGGCCGGCTGGATTTAGGGACTGTGGCTGCATTTCTGCAATATACACGTTCCTTCTCCCATCCGATTACGCAGATTTCCCAGCAGTTTAACGCCCTCTTAAACGCACTGGCCGGGGCGGAACGCATCTTTAACTTAATGGATGAACTGCCGGAATCCGACCCGGGGAATGTTACAAGAGATTGCATAACCAACACCTGGCAGATTCCGCAGCCCGACGGCGGCACAAAGCAGGTGCCGGTGCAGGGGGAAATTACATTCAGCCATGTGCATTTTCACTATAAACCGGATAAACCGGTTCTGCGCGATGTAAGCCTCACCGCCCATCCTGGGCAGAAAATCGCTCTGGTTGGTTCTACCGGTGCAGGCAAAACCAGCATCACCAATTTAATTAACCGTTTCTTTGATATCGCAGATGGCACCATTACTTATGACGGTATTGATATTCAGGATATCCGCAAAGCCGATTTACGCGGCACATTATCGATGGTGCTGCAGGATACCCATCTGTTTACCGGAACCGTTATGGAAAACATCCGCTACGGACGCTTAGATGCCTCCGATGATGAAGTGATTGCGGCAGCAAAAC
>DAISWV010000169.1:0-3831 GCA_036826195.1 Peptococcaceae bacterium
GTATTACTAATAATATATGGAACCATAAGAGGAGGCTGCAGATAGGATTTTTTATATTTATGCAGCTTCCTCGTTTTTATCTCCAGGTCTTATAAGGAAAATAGAAAAAATTTTCGGGAATTATAAGATAAAAATTGCAAAGTTCCGCGGAATGTTGTATGATTATAAGATAGATTTATCGGCGAAACGAGGAGGATCTTGCATTGGATTATACACGTATTGACGGCAAACTGTTTATGAATATGGTTTTGGCCGGCGTAAATAAACTGAATACAGACAAAGCATCGATTGACAGCCTGAATGTTTTTCCAGTTCCGGACGGGGACACTGGTACCAATATGTCTTTAACCTTAAATTCTGTAGCTCGTTTTCTGGGTCAGATTCCGGAGGGAGAAGTGACCGTTGCCAAAGTGGCGGAACAGATGTCTTACGGGGCTCTGATGGGTGCTCGCGGCAACTCGGGTGTTATTCTGTCGCAGATTTTAGGCGGCATTTCGAAAGTGTTTGTGACAAAAGGCGACGAAGCTGATGCCAAAAGTTTCGTAGAAGGCTTTGCCGGTGGCGTGGAATCTGCTTACAAGGCAGTTGTTAAGCCAATGGAAGGTACCATTCTGACAGTCTGCCGGGAAGCCAGTGAATATCTGACTTCGGTTTATAACGACAGTTTCACAATCGAAGACTGCTTAAAAGCCTATCTGGAAGAAGGGTATCGCAGCCTTGACCGCACACCGGAAATTTTACCGGTTCTGAAACAGGCAGGCGTTGTGGATGCCGGTGCGAAAGGGTTGTTAACGATTGTAGAAGGGATGCTGGCCGGGCTGAACGGTCAGATTGATTTTGCAGCCGAGAATAAACAGGAAAACGTTGTAGAAAACGAATTTGCGGAATTCCACATTCATCCGGATCAGATTACCTTCCAGTACTGTACCGAAGTGATTGTACGCAGCACGGAAGGCAGACAGGTGGATGTAGAGGCTGCCCGTGCATATCTGGAAACACTGGGTGACTGCGTTCTGGTAGTAGGCGCAGGTGACATTACAAAAGTGCATGTGCATACCAATCGTCCGGGCAAAGTGCTGGAATACTTTGTAGAGTTCGGTGACCTGAACGATATGAAAATTGAAAACATGAAAGCGCAGAGTGAGCGGTTCGGTGTGGCAGATGCCAGCCTGGAGGCTCCTGCGGAACATAAACATATGGCTGTGGTAGCAGTCAGTGCCGGCGAGGGCTTAAATGAAATCTTTTCCGGGCTGGGAGTCGACTATGTCATTACCGGTGGTCAGACCATGAACCCAAGTACCGAAGATTTCATCAATGCCATTGAAAAAGTCAATGCGGACAATGTGATTCTGCTGCCAAACAATAAAAATATTATCATGGCGGCGGATCAGGCTGCAAAAATGAGTATCGATGTGCAGGTGCAGGTGGTTGCAAGCCGTACCATCCCGCAGGGGATTGCAGCCCTTATGGCTTACGACAGCGAAGGCGAACTGGCGGATAATGCGGAAGCCATGGCAGAGTCCATGCAGTATGTACGTTCCGGCGAAGTAACCTACGCGGTGCGCGATACTTCTATTGACGCCTTTGAAATTAAAGAAGGACAGCTCTTAGGGATTGTGGAAGGCAAAATCAAAGCCGTTGGCGATGAAATGCAGCAGCTGATTCACGATACCCTGGAAAATATGCAGATGGACGATGCAGAGCTGGTAACCCTGTACTATGGTGCCGATGTGACAGAAGAAGATGCCAACAATCTGCTGGCATATCTGGAAGAAGAATATCCGGATGCCGATTTTGAGCTTTACAGCGGGGCACAGGCTGTATATTCCTATCTGATTTCTGTTGAATAATGCAGAGAAAGTCTGCTTTTGCGAATGCTAAGTAAAAATTTTTGAACTGCTGACGGAGGAGAAACATGTCGAACATCAGAATTGTGACAGACAGTACTGCAGACCTGATACCGGAACTGGTAGAACGATATGGAATCAGTGTTGTACCGCTGGAGGTTCTGGTTAACGGGAAAGCGTATAAAGATAAAATAGATATTACCAATGAAGAATATTACGAAATTCTGCGTTCGGCCGAAGCACTGCCGACCACATCGCAGCCGTCACCGGCTGTGTTTGCCGATGTTTACCGGGCACTGGCGCAGGAAGGCGCAGAACATATTATTTCCATTCAGCTCTCCAGTGAGCTGAGCGGCACCTACCAGAGCAGTGTGCTGGCGGCAGGGCTTGTGCAGGACGTTGTGACCGTGCACAATTTCGACAGCCGCACGGCCACCATGGGGCTTGGGCTGATTGTATTATCGGCGGCACGTATGGCCGATGAAGGCCGCAGCCTGGAGGAAATTCTGGCGCAGGTGGAATATATGATTCAGAATTCGGATTTATATTTCCTGCTGGATTCGCTGGATAATCTGCATAAAGGCGGACGCATCGGCAAGGCTAGCCATGTATTCGGCTCGCTGTTAAATATCAAGCCGGTACTGAACCTGCATGACGGTGTAATCAGTGCCTACGAAAAAGTGCGCGGCAATAAAGGCAACAAGGCACTGGAGCGGCTGATTGCCATTCTGGCTGATAAAATCGACCCGAATAAAAAGCTCTACTGCACCGTTGGCTATTGCGACAACCGGGAAATTGCTGACTATATGGTAGAAAAATTAAAAGCCGGTGTGAACTGCGACGAATTTATTTATTTGCAGATCGGCAGCGTGGTAGCGACCCACATCGGTATGGGGGCTGTGGGGCTGGCGTTCTATCAGATGGAAGAGTAAATAGTTTCATAAACTGATACAGGAGTTATCCGAATGGATAGCTCCTTTTATTTTTGTCTGTCATTGTTTGCGAAAAACTGGAGTACAAATGGGGTGTTCAGGATGAGAAAAACGGTTACAGACAAAAATACGGCGTCTGTACCTGTATGGGGAAGGTACGCGTATCATCCTTTGCGGCTGTCTGAATTATTTTTCTGAAACAGTAAAAAACACTTGCAATTATTCGTTTGATGTAAAATAATAAAAAGAAGAATAGAAAAAAGGAATGAGCTTTATGAAAAAATCTTTACTGGCAATCTGCCTTGCGGCAGGGCTTATGCTGGCACCGGCTGGCACGGCTATGGCCGATGAACAGGTAAGCGTGACGCTGCCGGCATTTCCCGTTACGCTGAATGGTGTCACCTTTGAACAGAGCCAGCTGGAATATCCGCTGCTGGTGTATAAAAATATTACCTATGTGGCAATGACCTACCACGATGCCCGGCTTCTGGGCCTGGAAACCCAGTGGTCGATGGAGCAGGGGCTTTTCATTAAAAAAATGGAGATTGTGCCGGAACAGCTGGATGCGCAGAATGCGTATGTGCCGTATGTTACGGATACCATCAATGCCGGAAGTTATCCGGCGGTGCGGCCGTCGTTTGCCATTACGGTAAACGGCACATCCATTGATAACAGCAAAGAGGAGTATCCGCTGCTGGTGTTTCGCAATGTCACCTATTTTCCGCTGACCTGGCGCTTTGCGGTGGACGAGTTTGGCTGGGAGTATACATTTGATGCCCAGAACGGGCTTACGATTACGCCGGTTCCAACGCCGGTGCCAACGGAAACACCGGATGCTAGCCCGGCGGAACCAGCCATTACAAACGGCACGCCGGTGTATGTAACCGGAGATGTGGTGAATCTGCGTACCGGTGCCGGTACCAGCCATACCCGTGCCGGGCAGGTGCAGGAGGGCGATATGCTGACCGTCTGCGGCAGTGAAACGGATACCGATGGCAAGGTATGGTATCAGGTTCAGATAGAAGATGGTGAAAAACTATGGATTGCCTCCT
>DAISWV010000170.1:0-3809 GCA_036826195.1 Peptococcaceae bacterium
TCTCACCATAACGGGATTCCGGAATCACACCGGCATCATCCAGACAGTTCAGAATAACAAAGTCGTTGCCAAGCCCATGAACTTTTGCAAATTTCATTACAAATCCCTCCTATTTTTATTCTGTATCGCAAAACTGTTTTCTGTTTTTATTTACAACAATACTTCATAAAATACCTGTTTCAGTATATCACAAATTCATAGGAAGCAACAGAAATTTATAAAAAAAACCTGTCCTCTGCTTTGATTTGTGATACAATAACAGGTATCTGTAAACGCAGTCTTCCCGTCTGTGTCTGCAGATATTGTATAACGCATATTCCCGGATATTTTTATCCACTTAAACATAAAGGACGGTTACTATGAAACTTGTCATTGCAGAAAAACCAAGTGTTGCCCGCGATATCGCCAATGTGCTGGGTGCAGTGCAAAAACGGAACGGCTATCTGGAAGGAAACGGCTATCTGGTGACCTGGTGCATCGGTCATCTGGTGCAGCTGGCGAATCCAGAAGAGTACGACGAAACCCTGCGCCGTTGGAAAATGGACACCCTGCCGATTATGCCGGCTGAATTCCGCTATGAAATCGTGGCATCCACAAAAAGCCAGTTTCAGATTGTGCAGCAGTTAATCAGCCGCAGTGAGGAAATCATCTGTGCCACCGACGCCGGGCGCGAAGGGCAGCTGATTTTTGAATATGTGCTGCGGTTATCCAGACCTCCGGAAAACTGCATCATCCGGCGCTTATGGATCAGTTCCATGACCGATGAAGCCATCCGGGAAGGTTTTGCATCATTAAAAGACAACGAACAGTACCAGCGGCTTTATCAGAGTGCCCGATGCAGAAGCGAAGCGGACTGGCTGGTAGGTATCAATTTTACACGGCTTTTTACAATCCGTTACGGTACCAAGCTGACCGTAGGCCGTGTGCAGACACCAACGCTTGCTTTAATTGTGGAGCGGCAGCAGGCGATTGAAAATTTTCAGTCAGCACCTTATTATCAGCTGCAGGGGCATTTTGGCTCTATCCGGGCATTATGGCATCGCGGCACGGTAAACCGTATTGAGCAGAAAGAGGAAGCCCTTAAACTGCAAAGAGAGCTGACCGGTATGGATGGCACTGTAACAAAGCTTGACACCAGCCGCAAAAATGAAGACCGGCCTCTGCTGTTTGATTTAACCGAACTGCAGCGCGAAGCCAACCGCCGGTTCGGCTATACGGCACAGGAAACCCTGAGTATTGCACAAAGTCTATACGAAAAACATAAATTTATCACGTATCCCCGTACGGACAGCCGGTATCTGACCACCGATATGAAACCGCAGATTCCTCAGCTGCTGAAAAAAATCGCATCGGTCTATCCGGAAAGTGTTCCGTTTATTCAGCAGATTGCATCAAAAAAGCTTCCGTTAGATAAGCGCATCATCAACGATGCCAAAGTCAGCGATCATCATGCCATTATCGTAACAGGCAATATCCATCAATATCAGCCGCAGAAATTAACACCAAAGGAAAACAACGTGCTGAAACTGATTATGATTCGCATGATTGCAGCGCTGTCAGGCAAAAAAGTGTACGATGAAACAAAGCTGGAAATCACCCTGGATAACCAGAAAGATATTTTTAAAGCTACCGGCCGTATTATCATCGACGAAGGCTGGACACTGGTGGAGCGCACACTCTCTGTAAAACCGGCAGCCCAGCAAGACGAAGCAAAAGCAGAAGATAAAGAGGATAAAGAAGATGACCAGCAGATTCTGACCGGTATTGCACTAAACCAGCGTGTGCATCTGGACAAGATAAACATTCTGGAAAAGAAAACAACACCGCCAAAACCATACACGGAAGCAACACTGTTAACGGCTATGGAAAAGGCAAGCCGTGAAATTGACGACAAATCGCTGAAAGAAAGTATGAAAGGCAAAGGTCTGGGAACACCGGCCACCCGTGCTGGTATTATCGAAAAGCTGATTACAGTAGGCTATGTAGAACGACGCAAAAAAAATCTCTACCCAACCCAGCAGGGCATCATGTTTATTCAGCTGGTGCCCGAATCCATCCGCCAGGTGGAAATGACCGCCCAGTGGGAACTGCAGCTGCAGGAAATCTGTGACGGCAAAGGCAACCCGGAGCAGTTTATGCAGGAAATCCGCCAGTATGTGATACAAACGGTATCCGAAAACAACTCGCTTGAAAACGTACAGGCCGTGAGCCGTAAAGGCACCTTGCGCCGTGTAGTTGGCAAGTGCCCCAAATGCGGACAGAATGTCATCGAGAGCGATAAATCCTTTTATTGCGACGGGTTCCGCATGGAACATAAATGTAACTTCAGTTTATGGAAAAACAATAAGTATCTGCAGGCACGCGGCATTACCCTTACCGCCGATATGGCATCCGAACTGCTTTCTACGGGAAAAATGCAGGTCAACAACCTGACATCCAAAGCCGGAAAGCAGTATAATGCCATTTTTTATATGGAACCGGGAGAACAGTATGTAAACTTCCGCATGGAATTTGCACCGCGCACTGCTCCATCTGCACCACCTGTACAAACTGACAAAAAGGAGGCTGAACAAGTATGAACACCTTGCTGCACACCTGCTGTGCTCCTTGCTCTATCTACTGCGTAGAAAGTCTGCGCCAGGAACACATTGAGCCGATAAGCTATTGGTTTAACCCGAATATTCATCCTTATACCGAGTACCGCAGCCGCAAGATGACACTGGAAGAATACGCAAAATCCATTGACATGCGGCTGGTCATCGACAACACCTACGGCCTGCGTTCTTTTGTAAAAAACGTGATTGACGATTTAGAACACCGCTGCTTTTACTGCTACCAGGTACGGATGGATGCAACTGCCCGCTATGCAGCAGAACATCATTTTGATTCCTTCACAACCACATTGCTAGTAAGCCCTTATCAGAAACATGAGGCTCTCATTGCAGCAGGTGAAGCTGCCGCACAGAAGTACGGTGTACCGTTTCTCTACCGGGATTTTCGCCCTGGCTTTAAAGAAGGGCAGCAAAAGGCTCGCGAGCTGGAACTGTATATGCAGAAATACTGCGGCTGCATTTTCAGTGAAGAAGAACGCTACCGCATGAAGCAGATCCTGAAAGAAAAGGAACGAGAACGGGCTATGGCAGCGGCAGAGTCTCTGTAAATCAATATTCCAAAATGGAACTGTCATATGTCTGGCAGTTCCATTTTTTGTTGCTAAAATATAGATTTCAAATATGCGTCATATATACAGAAAATGTGCGTCCTGATGAATCATCAATATGCACAGTATTTCGTCCACAATACAAAGAGCTTTGTCCTTCACCGTCTTTTAAAATTAGAATTTTGTCCTCTCACTGTATACTCAATATAAATTCTAAATAGATTTTCCTCTCATTGCGGATAGTGTCCACTAAATTATAAGCAATGTATTTTTGATTCCATCTCGTTTTTTATTCAGCTGTTTTTATAAAATTGCATTATATTCATCAAATTGTGTATACTGCATACATTCTGTGAATCCCGGCACATGTTTTTCCATAGCTCGCATAAATTCTGCTTCTCTTCTTAGCAGAAAAAAAACTATCCAATCCATTATTTTTGTATTATAATAACCTTCGGGCGCTTGACAGATGACAATAAAGCATCATAAATCACATAAAGCGTTTCAATGTGCTACATATTGACATCATGTTTCTGCACAGGATTCAAATTTTTTATTTTTAGGGGGACATTATTTATGTCAGGATTTTTAAACTTAGTTCAGACCGTCAACGGTGCAATCAGCAACGTTGTATGGGGTCCAATCATGC
>DAISWV010000171.1:0-3752 GCA_036826195.1 Peptococcaceae bacterium
GTTTTTTATCGTTGTTAGCAATATATTTCAGATACTCAAAGCGAGTCAGGAAATCAGATAAACTGCTGGACTGCAGCAGCACTTCCAGAAAATTTACCTCCCCGTACTGATACATTTCCTTTAAACGAAGGTTAAAAATGGCCATTCGACCATCATAATCCCGCTGTTTATTAACGATTTCCATTTCAGTAAAGGCAATCTGTTCCTCAGTGGAAGCAATCTCCGCATTGATACCGTCTAATGTCTGCTGAACCGCATTTAACTCACTGTTCAGTTTATTCAATTCTTTAACACGAGCTGTTTTTTCTCGTTTTACTTCTTTAATTTTGCTCTCTACACCGGCTTTTTCTGCATTAATCTGCTGCTGGGAATTTCGCAGATCATCTACCTGCCCGGCAAATGCCGGAACAGCACAAGTCGCTGTAAATACCGATAATACGACAACGGCCGTTACTTTTTTTACACGATTTTTCAAAAGGACACCCCTGTTTCTTTTTTGCAATCTTTATACAAATCAATACACTGCTTTTTTACAGACACATGAATAACATTGTATACTCTCTAACTTATTATTGTACCTTTTATTTCACGAATTGCAAGTCTTTTTTCGCAATTTGATACAAATGTAATTAATTCCTACTCATCCATGACGAGCATATTGCATTTTTTGTTCCGTTTATCTTTCGTTTTTTATCATAGACAAGCTTCAGCAGCATATAGTATAACATCTTTGCTGCAGGAGGAATCCGTTATGCTATTTGATTTGTGTTATCTCGGCGCACTTTGTGCAATTATTCTGTTTACTTTTGTGCAGGTGCTGCTGCCAATGCCTTCTCTGGAAACATCTATAAATCTGTATAGTGCACAGATGCTTCCGCATCTTTTTCTAGATACTCTGCCGCCTCAGCTGACCCTTTTATTCTGTATACTGGCGCTATTGTATCTGAAAATGATCTGGAGGCTGATTCATCCGCCTCGTCGATGATGTTTATGCATTTATTACTAACTAATTACAGCAAAGCAGCCAGAGATAAAATGTACTTGCATTTTTTCTAAAAAAGACTATAATTATTAATTAGTTGTTGATAAGGTGTCTGGACCATTAGCTCAGTTGGTAGAGCATTCGACTCTTAATCGACAGGTCCAGGGTTCGAGTCCCTGATGGTCCACCAGAGGCGCTCCGGTTTTCCGGAGCGCTGTTTTTGTTTTATAATCTGTTTACAGATATTATCCGAATCATTCATTATTTAACAAAACAGCCGTCCTCTTATCTGGTGCCATTATCAAAATATTTGTCTGGATGTGATGCACGATGATGGTGTTTGATGAAAACAATTTAACCGTAGAGCAGTATCTGCACCTGCGCCAGCTGGTTCGCTGGAAACCGCTCCCCGTGGAGCAGGCACAGCGTGCACTGGATAACAGCCTCTATGTACTGGCAGCCTATCACGATGGCGATCTGGTAGGTATGGGCCGCTTAGTAGGCGATGGCGCTGTCATCTGTTATATTCAGGATTTAATTGTAGTTCCCAATATTCAGACACATGGCATCGGCTCCATGATTATTGAGCGACTGATTGCCTACGCCGAAAGTATCGGTATTCCAGGCACCACTATGATGCTGGATTTAATGTGTGCCAAAGGTCGTGAAAAGTTTTATCAGAAACACGGTTTTATCGCACGCCCTACCGATGACTTAGGGCCTGGCATGATTCAGTATCTCGAAATCAGCCGCGAACGCGACTGATAAATCACATGAAAGAAATTCAGAGAAAGGACGGCTCCCTATGGCTATCAAAGCAATTTTATTTGACCTGGACGGCACCGTCATTAATACAAACGAATTAATTTTTCAGAGTTTTGAATACGCACTGGAAACCGTCCTGCACACCAGTCTTTCCCGTGATATTCTGCGCACCACCTTCGGCAAACCACTGGCACAGATTATGCAGGAGATGGGCGGCGAACAGGCGCAGGAACTCCGCAAAGCATTTGTTGATTATTCCATTGCACATGAAAACGATATTTATCTGTTCCCTGGCGTGGAAAAAGCTCTAAAAGAACTGAAAGCACTAAATATAAAAACAGCTGTGGTAACCTCCCGGCTCTACCGCAGTGCGCTTCGGGATTTGCACCAGTTTGAGCTGGAAAAATATTTTGATGTCTTTATCACCCCGGAAGCAACAGAAAAGCATAAACCCAATCCAGAACCGGCATTAAAAGCGCTGGAACAGCTTGGTACCGAACCGCATGAAGCCATTATGACAGGCGACAGTGGACTGGATTTACTGTGCGGAAAGCAGGCAGGCTGCAAAACAGCTGCTGTGCGTTATTCGCTGTTTCCGCTGGAGGAGCTTCTGGAATACCAGCCGGATTATGTAATTGACACATTACAGGATTTAGTTCCGCTTGTTAGCAGAATATAAACCTGCATAAAATCCTGTATAAAGCAGGATATAATCCTTTTCTATAGCAGTCTGCATCAATTGACAGATTATCTGCCTATCCGCTAAAATGAAACTGTATCTGTACAAAATCTGAATCTGTATGGAAATGGTGGATGGTTTTTATGCGTGAACAGCTAAAAAAAATGCTTACAAAAGAAAAACTGAAAAATCTGTCTCATACCATTCTGGAGTTTATTTTTAACCCCCCTCTGCTGATTTGTCTTGGTATTGCCTGGCTGATTACCAACGGCTGGTCGTACATTGTATTCGGCATAGGAGTGTTCTTTGATATTCCTGTAATGATTGGCATCGCCAGCGCGTATCTGGCTATGCTGTGGGTGCCATTTACACCAGAAAAGATTTTTACTGTGATTATTGCCATTGCTCTGCTGAAACAGTTCTTCCCGAATGATGAAAAGACACTGAAAAAGCTGGAAAATCTGTACGCAAAATATAAAGTAAAAAAAGAAAGTGTAAAAGAATCCGCACGGGAATCGTTTCACGAAAGTATGCATGAAATGCAGGAAACCATGGAAACGATTGCTATCAAAACAACATCCCGTGAATAGAAACTCATATTCACACGTCTGCCGGATGGCAGACGTTTTTATTTTGCCATCCCTTTTTTGTATTCCTATATCTCGTCAAAAAATGGTGCAGAACTAATACAGAAAACTATATATGGAACTTACTCCATCAGAAAGTCAGAAAATACGCATTTATCGCACTTTTTTCGTTATCTTATTTTATTGATAATTTTTATTGATACTTTTTGAAATAGATGTTTATTGTCAAAATCCGCCGGATTGGAAAAAAGATTTGAAATTGCCCTGCAATTCGGTATAATGATATTTAGTAGGATTTTGCGTTGATGCTGAAATCCGGTCGTGACTCTGAATCAGGCGACAGACTTGCAGACCGTTTTTTACATAACGCTAGAAAACAAAATTTTTAATTAATCAAGGAGGTACTAGTATGATTTTAACTCTGATTTGCTGGGTTGCTCTGATCGCATTCATCGGATTATCTGTAAAGAAATTCATGGAATACGGCAAACTGCCTCAGCACGGTAGACAGGATTTATATCCAATCCCACTGGAAAGTGACGAAAAAATGCACTACGGTGGCTCTTACATGGAAGAAGACAAATGGTATGAAAAAGAACGGCATCACAACCTGAAAGGTGAAATTATCGACATGTTAGTTGAAATGCTGTTCATCAAAAAATTATTTGTAAACCAGAACAACTTCTGGTGGCTGTCCTACTCTTTACACTTAGGTATGTACGTTGCTATCGCCTGGAGC
>DAISWV010000172.1:0-3715 GCA_036826195.1 Peptococcaceae bacterium
TGGTAGAGGAAGACGATGGCGAGGCTCCGCTGTTTCAGATCGAGATTGCCCGCTTCGGCATAGTTGTGCAGATTTTAAAAGAACCGCATCATGCCGATTTAGACCGCTCGGGACGGATTAATACCCGGGAGGCCGTATGGCTTGGCTTTGCCTTATCCATGGATTCCTGCGGAGCGGGGATCGGCATGGCGATGCTGGGCTACTCCCCGGTGATTACAAGCCTGTGCACAGCGGCTGGCGGATGCATCTGCTTATGGCTTGGGCTTTCGATAGGGCAGCATGCCGGGGAAGCGAGCGTATGGCAGAGCCGCCGATGGAAACTGCTGCCGGGCATTATTTTAACACTCATAGGATTCATAAAATTATTGGTATAACAGACAGATTCATAAATGACTGGATGTATAGAACAGGAAGGGGAACACATGGCAAAGATTATTGGCTTAACAGGCGGGATTGCCTGCGGAAAATCGACAGTAAGCAGTTATATTCGCAAAAAAGGATTTCCCGTTATTGATGCAGATCAGATTGCCCGGAAAGTTGTGGAGCCGGGGAGTGTTGGCCTTGCACAGATTCGGGAAACCTTCGGCACGATTTATATTCGCCCTGACGGCGCCTTAAACCGCGAAATGCTGGGCAAAAAAGTATTTGCGGAGCCGGAGGCCTTAAAAAAACTGAACAGCATTACCGGTCCGCTTATTTTAGCAGAACTCAAAAAAGAGCTGAACACTTCCGCTTCCGTTATTTTTTTAGATGCGGCGCTGCTGTTAGAAGATGCGCAGTATCGCAATCTGGTAGATGAAGTATGGGTTGTGTCCTTAAAACCGGAAACACAGCTGGAACGGTTAATTAACCGCAACGGCTACGGGTTTCGGCAGGCAAATAACCGCATTGCATCCCAGATGAGCGACAGCGAGCGCGTAAAACAGGCCGATGCCGTGATTGATAACAACGGTACCATGGAAGAAACCCTGCGACAGGTTGATGCGCTTTTAGCAGCGCTTTAAACGGGAAGCGGCATCTGGTTGTGTGTTATACATGACAGATTTCTGTTGAGGAATCCACAGAAGTGCGTTATAATAGACTGCATGAAATTAATTCGGAAAACAGGAAAGAGAAGAGGATATACGAATGGTTTATCAAAATGTGCTGGAAGCATTAGGGCACACACCGATGATTCGGTTAAATCGTATGACAGAGGAAGACAGTGCGGATATTCTGGTGAAATTTGAAGCTGTAAATGTTGGCGGCTCCATTAAAACAAGAACTGCATTTAATATGATTACCAAAGCGGAAGAGCAGGGGCTTATCCACAAAGACAGCATTATTGTGGAGCCTACCAGCGGCAATCAGGGTATTGGCCTTGCGTTAGTGGCTGCTGTAAAAGGGTACAAGGCCGTGCTGATTATGCCGGACTCTGTAAGTGAAGAACGCCGCAAGCTGATTCGCCATTACGGGGCAGAGGCGGTACTGATTCACGATGCAGGGGATATCGGTGCATGTATTGATGAATGTATGCAGACCGCACTGAAAATGGCAGAGGAAAACCCAAATGTGTTTGTACCACAGCAGTTTGCGAACCCTGCAAACTCCGATGCCCACCGAAACGGTACAGCGGCTGAAATTATCGAACAGGTAAATGGTCCGATTCACGGCTTCTGCTGCGGGATTGGTACCGGCGGCACCCTTACCGGTGTGGGCGAAGTGTTAAAGATGCACAACCCGGACATGGAAATCTGGGCAGTGGAGCCGGAAAACGCCGCTCTGTTATCCGGGCATCCAATCGGCACCCATATGCAGATGGGGATTGGCGACGGTGTCATGCCGGAAATTTTAAACCAGAGCATTTATGATGACATCTGTATTGTAACCGATGAGGAAGCGATACAGACATCTAAAGAGCTGGCGCGTTTAGAAGGCCTGATGTGCGGCATCTCCAGCGGCACCCATGTGGCTGCGGCCCGCAGACTGGCGAAAAAACTGGGCAAAGGCAAAACAGTGGTTACCATTTTATCCGACACCGCGGAACGCTATTTCAGCACGCCTTTATTTGAAAACGAATAATAAAAAGCTACTCGAACAGAACCATACTCGAATAAAAGCATAATCGAATAAACACAAACGCCTCCGCGGATGATATCCCGGAGGCGTTTTCAGTCTGCCGGTATTTATTATCGTGTTCAGCTGCTTTTACATAAAACGAACCCTTGCCACCTATCCGGCACACTCACCCGAAGCCGCCAGGTGAGACAAGGTGAGCAAAAAGGTGAGAACATGAAAACAGCGCAACAGATAAGGTTAGAGCCTTATAATTATGAAATATCTCACATTCTCACCTAATATTATAATAGATAGATATATATAACGATACCTGTACGCTATAACTATATATATGTCTATTCGCGAAATTATGGTGAGATGGTGAGACTTTGCATAAAAATGCCTTAACCATTAGGGTTACAGAAGCTCACCAGGCTTCACATATTGCGAAACAGCGGTGAGAAGCCGTGATAACTGTGTGATGGTTTATTCTAAGCCTAATGCTTCTTTGATAGCGTCAATACCGCCCATGCGAGGTACAAAGCGGTACATTCTTTCTTTTGCTTTCATGTTTTCTTTGTAGTAAACCATCAGTTTGGTTACCACGTCGATTAACTGCTCATCGTCTAAATCTTTTGCCAGCACATCGCCTAAACGAGCGTTTAAGCCGGAGTTGCCGCCAATCTGAATGGTCCAGCCGGCAGTTTTTTTGCCAAAGATACCGATATCACGGATGATACCTTCCCCGCATGCTAACGGGCAGCCGGAGATACCGAATTTAATTTTAGACTCGATACCCATTGGTTTTACGATATCGTAGATGCGTTCCGCCATTGCCAGAGAGTCTCTCTGACCTAAACGGCAAACGGTTTCACCAGGACAGGCTTTGATGTAGTTTAAACCGGTGCCAAGACCATGGCCAGGTTCCATACCTAAATCAGCCCATACGCCTTCAACGTGTTCCGGTTTTACACCAACCAGTGCAATACGCTGTGCAGATGTAATTTTTACGATTGGAATTTCATATTTGCGTGTTACCGCTGCGATTTTTTCTAAATCGTCCGGTGTCATCAGGCCGAATTTAATTTCCGGAATCAGTGCTACGGTTTCTTTGTCTTTCTGTAAAATACCTGTACGTGCAGATTCTTGAATCATAGTCATTACTCCTTTGTCAAAATCGAATTTGGAATGATTTGTTTGTTTGCATAAAGCGTTTATAGTATATCATAAATAGTGTAGAAATGATATGCGATATATTGTGAATTTTACTTCAAACTTCATTATAGGTATTGTACAAAAATCTTTTTTTATGTGCAATGTATACAAACGAAAAAAAGATTGAGATAATGCGGCATATATGATAGAATAACACGTAAATTTGATAAACATTTAAACCTTTGTTTATTCATATGTTTATTCATATTTTTATTTTTTTAATCCTTTAGAAATTCGGGAGGAATATTCATGGCAGGAAAAACAATGAAAACTATGGATGGTAATACAGCTGCTGCGCACGTATCTTATGCGTTCACAGACGTTGCTGCAATCTATCCAATTACACCATCTTCCACAATGGCTGAGCTGGTTGACGAATGGAGCGCTCAGGGAAGAAAAAATATTTTTGGACAGCAGGTTAAAGTAGTAGAAATGCAGTCCGAAGCAGGTGCTGCAGGTGCAA
>DAISWV010000173.1:0-3714 GCA_036826195.1 Peptococcaceae bacterium
GGTTATCATCGTAGACGAATTTACCGGCCGTTTAATGTTTGGCCGCCGCTACAGCGAAGGTCTGCATCAGGCAATCGAAGCAAAAGAAGGCGTAAAAATCGAGAAAGAATCCCAGACACTGGCGACCATCACCTTCCAGAACTACTTCCGTATGTATAAAAAACTGGCTGGTATGACCGGTACTGCAAAAACAGAGGAAGATGAATTCCGCGGCATTTACGGCATGGACGTTGTGATTATTCCAACCAACAAACCAGTTATCCGTGAAGACCGTTCTGACGTTGTTTACCGTACCCAGATGGGCAAATACAGAGCAATCGTGGAAAAAGTGGTAGAACGCTACGAGGCAGGACAGCCTGTGCTGGTAGGTACTGTATCTATCCAGATTTCCGAGCTTTTGAGCGAACTGTTAAAACGCAGAGGCATTCCGCATCAGGTGTTAAATGCCAAATATCATGATAAAGAGGCCGAAATCGTAGCATTAGCCGGCCAGCAGCATACCGTAACCATCGCCACCAACATGGCTGGCCGCGGTACTGACATTGTGCTGGGCGATGGCGTAAAAGACTTAGGCGGCTTATATATCATTGGTACTGAGCGTCATGAAGCACGCCGTATCGATAATCAGCTGCGCGGTCGAAGCGGTCGACAGGGGGACCCTGGCTTTACCCAGTTCTATATCTCGTTAGAAGACGATTTAATGCGTCGCTTCGGTGCCGATAACATCACTGGCATTATGGATAAAATCGGTATGGATGATGATATGCCAATCGAGAATAAAATGATTTCCAAGAGCATCGAAACCGCGCAGAAACGCGTGGAAGTACGCAACTTCGAAATCCGTAAAAACGTGCTGGAATACGACAACGTTATGAACCAGCAGCGTGAGGTTATCTACGGCCAGCGTCGTCAGATTCTGATGGGCGAAAATATGAGCGCCAGCCTGCAGAGCATGGTGGAAACCATCGCCGAAACCATTCTGGAGGAAATCTCTGCCGCAGGCAAATATCCAGAAGAGTGGGATTTAGATCTGCTGCAGCAGCGCATGGTAGAAGCCTTTGCACTGCCGGAAGCAATCGATAAAGATAAAATTCTCAAAATGGAAAAACCGGAAGTGGCTGCCTACTTAAAAGAAGTGGCACTGAACCGTTACCACCAGCGTGAAGAAGAACTGGGCAGCGAACAGTTCCACGAGGTAGAGCGCTTAATCCTGTTAAAAAATGTAGACATCAAATGGATGGAACATTTAGATGCTATGGATCAGCTGCGTCAGGGTATCAACCTGCGTGCCTATGCACAGCGCAATCCGGTTGATGAATACAAAAATGAAGCGTTTGATATGTTCCAGCAGATGATGTACGAAATCCAGTACGAAACCATTCGTCTGATTTTCCGTGTAGCCATCGTGGAAAAACCAAAAGAACGCACCGATATCCTGGAAGCATCCCATGGCGATGAAGCCCAGGTGAAAAAACCGAAAGTAAACAAAGAAAAAGTAGGCCGCAATGATTTATGTCCTTGCGGGAGTGGCAAGAAATACAAACACTGCTGCGGTAAATAAGAGTGGCTGGTTAAATTTCCGTATAACGGCGTTGTTTTTGAAATGACTTGCTTGCGTACGTTGGTACGCGGCGCTTCATCATTTCAAAAGCCACCTTGTTCTACGAAAATTTCCCTGCGCTACTAGGATAGAGGATGACAAAAAATCCTTCGTTCCTGGTCTGGCGGCAGACTGAATCCGCTTTGCCGGAAACCATTTTCCCTGCGCCACTAGGATAGAGGGCGACAACAAATCCTTCGTTTCTGGGGCAAAGGATGTCTGAAATATATGATTTGTAGGGGCGGATGCCCACATCCGCCTATTTTGTGCGATAAAATATTTTATTAATATACTAGGAGATTTGCTTTTTGAAATACATTAATACACTGGAGATTGTACTGTAACCGGGAGGTTGCAGTATAATCGTGCTGTCCTCTCGGATGAATGGCAAATAAATCATTTTATCATTCAGGAGGAACAAATTATGAAAGCGAACAACTATATCATTCGTCTGGAACGAAAAGACGAACATCGTGAAGTGGAAAATCTTGTGCGAGAATCATTCTGGAATGTGTACCGGCCGGGCTGTCTGGAGCATTATGTATTAAATCAGCTGAGACACGATTCTGCCTTTGTACCAGAGCTGGATTTCGTGATGGAGCTAAACGGCGAGCTGATTGGACAGAATATGTTTATGAAAGCCGTTATCAAAGCCGATGACGGCCGAGACGTCCCGATTCTGACCATGGGGCCGATCTGCATTGCGAATGAGCGGAAACGCAAAGGCTATGGAAAAATCCTGCTGGATTATTCGCTGGAACAGGCCGCAGCACTTGGTTACGGCGCGGTCTGCTTTGAAGGGAATATCGATTTTTACGGCAAAAGCGGTTTTACTTATGCAGGCGAATACGGCATCCGTTATCACGGCTTACCGGAAGGGGCCGATGCTTCCTTCTTTCTGTGCAAGGAGCTGATTCCTGGTTATCTCAACAACATCACTGGGGAATACAGCACACCGCAGGGCTATTTTGTGGATGAAGCCGAGGCAGAAGCGTTTGACAAACAGTTTCCGTATAAAGAAAAACTAAAACTTCCAGGTCAGTTGTTCTAAAATAACGAATTGATAACACAGGAGCCTTGAGAATTATCTCAGGGCTCTTTTTTGCAAGAAATTAAAAGCTCAAAATAATCCGGAAAGACAATGACAGAAACTATACGATTGTGGTATAATAAAACAGAGGAGTGTGATGTGTGATGAATGCAGTAAAACCGATAGCACTGTCCTCTGTGGAGGAGTTTTATGCAATGCCAAAAGAAGAAGGCTGGAATTACGAACTGGTTGATGGCTTTGTTATGATGTCGCCAAGCCCGTCCAGGGAGCACCAGACAATCGCCGGCAATCTGCATTTTGCACTGCGCACAAAATTAATCGGCACCAGATGCGAAGCGTTATTTGAGCTGGATATCCGTTTTCATAACAATGTTTATAAACCGGATATGATGGTTTTCTGTGATAAAGACGCTGAGCTGCCGGAGATTATTTTTGAAATTCTCAGCCCTTCCACACGCCAGAGAGATTTGCGCCTCAAGGTGGCAAAATACGAGGAGATGAAAACGGTAAAAGAGTACTGGATTATTGATCCAAAAGTAAAAACCGTTACCGTACATGACTATGTAAACAATACTGCCGAGACCTACGGCCTTTACGATACCATTCAGTCTATGGCACGCCCGGAAATTGTGATTGCGGTGGAAGTTCTGTTTGAAGGAATCGCTGAATAGCAAAGTGTTTTTTCATAACGAATACAATAACACTAAGAGCCTCGAGATACTTCTCGAGGCTCTTTTGTTTTGTGCAAATACGGGTTTTCCTGGTCCCTTTTACCTTTTGGACTGATTTAGGATATAAATAACCTCCCTTCGTCAAGGTGACGGAGGGAGGTATATTTACAGACCGTAACTGCTCGCTAAATTGGAATTTACTCAGTTAGTAATCTTTCAGTTTCTTCCATGTCCTTTTCAATCAGGGGTCGCATACTGTCCTTGTACTTCGATAAATCAGCGCCATGAAAACAGGACAGTATCCTTGGAATGTATTGTGGTTTTGCCATACCTACTTGCGCAAGAGCCTTAATGCATTGTCTGGCAGTAATCGGTTTTTCATCCGTAATATG
>DAISWV010000174.1:0-3671 GCA_036826195.1 Peptococcaceae bacterium
TTAATGTTACCTGAGCAGATGGGTTGCATCTTTTTGCTCTTGCAGCAGCTTTAGGGCCGCAGGCAACACCACCGATTACAACGATTTTTAATTCTGACATGGTGTGTTCATCTCCTTAAAATTTATACCGAAAACGGTAAATAATAAACTATGCATAAAAAGCTATCTTCATTATACCGCGAACCATAGAAGAAAACAACGATAATTCCCTATGCTTTGTAATGAATTATTTTAATTATAAAGCTTTGTGCAATTAATAGTTTTTTTCACATGCGGCACAAGGCGGTGTTTTTTCGCCTATTTTGAAAATGATGATGAAAATGTTACGGTAATCTTAAAAAATTACAAAATAATTACAAAATACAGCAGGAGAATTTGCAGAAGGTATCGAATTTAAAACTAATTATGCAAATGTCGTATTTTTATTTAGTGAGAAACAGGAAAGAGGGGATTGACATGAAACACAGAAAAAAAGTATCCGTACTGGTGCTGATTGCCTTTGCACTGACAATGATTTGTCCGGTCAGCGCATTTGCATCCAGCTTTGCGGATGTATCCAGCGACCACTGGGCGATTCAGCAGGTGGAACGCATGAATGCAAGAGGGATTATTGTAGGGTATCCGGATGGCACAAACCGGCCAAACAACCCGGTAACCCAGTTTGAGGCGCTCACCATGGCAACTCGTATGATGGGGCTGGAATATAATGAATCCACACACAAAGGCACGTATGTGCCGTTTAAATATCCGGACTGGACCGGTGCCTACAGTGTAGCGGTTTTAGGGCAGGAGGCCGGCCTGGTAGATACCAGCGACTTCTCGCACAGTTCGGCGGCCAGCCGCGAATGGATTGCCAAGCTGTTAATCAAAATTCTGGATGCAGAAAGCGAACTGAGCCGGGTGGCAGGTGACAGCCTGTCCTTTGGAGATGCGGGCGCGATTGGCAGCAAATATGAGAATTATGTAAAACTGGCTTACGATAAAGGTTTAATCGGCGGTTATACCGATGGCACCTTTAAACCAAAAAACACCGTAACCCGTGCCGAAATGGCAGCGTTTTTATGCCGCGTGGAAGATAAGCTGAATGCGGATCTGAGCAATGTGGTGCGCGGGGAAGTAACCGCTGTGAACAATGTGAATGTAAAAATCAGCGGCAGTGACGGGAAAAACTATAATCTGTACGCAACCACCAACACGGTTCTCTTCAGCAGTCAGGCTAAACCGATGGGTGTGATTGACCTGGAGGTGGGCGATCATGTGTATGCGGTTTATAAAAACAGCCTGTTAACCTATCTGGAACAGCGTGCAGAATCAACCGTCAATAAACAGGAAACCATTAACAATGTAACCGGTACCATTGAATCCATTATTGCAGCGAAAAATGCCATCGTGGTTCTGGATGCCGACGGGGAGCTGAAAACCGTTCTGGTAGATGATAAAACCACAATCAATAAATACGGCAGCAGTGTTGCACTGGATTTTGCAGATTTAATGCTGGATATGCCGGTGCGTATGAGTGTGAGTGCATCGGATCAGACCGCCAGCCAGATTGTAATCGAAGAAACGGCAAGCGGCCAGCGTTCCGGTAAAATCTACAGCATCGATGTATATAACGATTTAATCATCATGGATGAAAAAACAGAACTGGCAACCTACCGGATGTCTAAAAATATTGATGTAAGCATTTCCGGTATGCTGACTGCCACACCAAGCAGCCTGAAAGAGGGCGATATGGCTACCTACACCATTTCTGACGGTGTAATGACAGCCATTGCAGTAGGGGGCAGCAGTGATGCCTACGGCGGCAATGCAACCGTAAAAACGGTTGATACAGCAAACCGCATCCTCACCTACACCAGCAGCTCCGATGAACTGAAAGCCGCTTACTACAACAGCGGGCAGGCCGTTAAATTCAAAAACGGTGATATCGGTACTATGAGCGACCTGCAGTCGGGTGACAGTATTAATATCAGCGTGGATGACAACCGAATTACATCTATTACCGTTACCAGCCGCAACCTGACAGATGGTGCCATTAAAGGGACACTGTACTCTGTCAATACCGCATCGGATTATATTATCATCACAACCGACAGCGGCAGCCGTGTAACCTATGATTTAGACAACAATGTAAAAGTAACACTGTACGGTTCCAGCGCATCGCTGGGCAGTCTGACACAGGGTATGAAAGTGGAACTGACCATGCAGGGCAGCAAAGTAACCCGTATTAAGGCCAACGATATGGTAGAAGGTGTTGTAAAATCTATCAGCACCAGTGCAAAAACCATTACCGTAACCACAGATGAAGGTACTGAAATCTATGATGTAGCAGCCGATCTGGATGTTATCACATACAGCACCACCTATTATCGCCTGAGTGCGGTTTCGGTGGGTGATACGGTCAGCATGAAACTGCAGAATGACGAAGTAACCGAAATCAATATCAACGAACAGGTGGATATGGTAATTGATTCTATCTACAGCGGCAGCGACTGGATTCGCCTGAAAGATTCCAACGGCAAACCGGTAAGCGCTGACCTGGATGAAGCAGAATTCTATATCGACGGTTCCTATACCAGCGATATTGACGATTTCAGTGTAGGCGATGAAGTGGTGGCAACCTTTGCAGGCCGCACCCTGATTAAAGTAGAGGCTGTCAGCACACAGGTGAAAGGGGAAGTTACAAAAGTCTCCGGCAGCACACTGACGGTAAAAACATCCAGCGGCGATGTTCGCACAGTGAACTTTGGCTCTAACAGCTATGTGGTGAAAAATGGTTCCACATACAGTAACCTGAATAAAGTCAGCACCGGTGATCGTGTCATTGTAGGCACCGGTTCTGCAAACAGCCGGGTTATCACCGTAATGAAATCCAAAACAGGTGAAGCACGCTACGCCATTGGCGGCAATATTCAGTTCCTGCCGGAAAGTGACACCACCATTTACAAAACCGTAAACGGCTGCTACTGCCACTATAAAAACTCTACTTCTCAGTTCTCTATGAACGGGCAGAACATTACAAGAGGCGACAGCATTACCATTTACTACACCGACACAGACAGTGTTTATGAAGTTGTGAAAAACTAAATAAAAATCGATGAAATAATAAAGCGCAGAGGCAATATCCAGAACGGATTTGCATCTGCGCTTTTTGTATGTGTTTTCGGTTTAATCAGTTTAAAAAGAAAGGGATGACTCAGTAACGATGTTTTCGCTGCTGCAGGAATTTATTCAGTTTAGCCATATTATCTGGGTTGGAAGTTACATAGGCGTAATGTTCTGCCACAAGTTCCGCAAGCTGAGCGGATGAAACATTCATTGCCCGTGCCAGATATACCAGGTCATCAATCTGCTCGCTGAGTTTCATAAGGCCCAGTTCCCGCAGTCGTTCTGTGTAGCGTGAAGACACAAAGGTGCCTTTTGCCGGGGTGGTAACGACATAGCCTTCCCGTTCCAGTTCGGTATAGGCGCGGCGTGTTGTGATAACGCTTACTCCAAGCTCTGTGGCTAAAGCCCGCACAGAAGGCAGGGGATAACTGTCCGGAAGTTCTCCGGCAACGATCCGTTCTTTCAGCTGTTCAGCAATCTGTTCATATAAGGCAACGCCGGATGCTGTATTAATCTGCAGATTCATAGGCAAACGTCCTTTCTCTGTGTATAACGATTATAAT
>DAISWV010000175.1:0-3671 GCA_036826195.1 Peptococcaceae bacterium
CACACACCTCCCTGATGATTGCGGCTGCTTTATCCAGCTGTGCTTTGCTTACCACTTCGGTTACACACCACAGCACACCGTCTTTTACCGGCAGCCCGCCTAAAATATCTTTTTCCGCCAGTGCATCCAGCACCTGTTCAGCCGGCACCGGCAGAGCAGTTACAAATTCATGGAACCATGCACCCTGGTTCTGTACGGTTACACCCGGAATATCAGCTAACAGACCTGCAAAATAATGCGCTTTGCTCATAGACTGGCTGGCAGCCTGTTTTACGCCGTCCGGCCCCATGGTGCTCATATAAACAGCGGCAGTTAACGCACACAGCGCCTGATTAGAGCAAACATTGCTGGACGCTTTTTCGCGACGAATGTGCTGTTCACGAGCCTGTAAAGTTAATACATAAGCACGGTTGCCATCAGCATCTTTTGTTTCCCCGACAATACGGCCAGGCAGCTTGCGTGTCATGGCGGAGGTTGCCGCCATAAAGCCCAGATATGGACCGCCGTATGCCAGAGGCATACCTAATGGCTGCCCTTCGCCCACAGCGATATCGGCACCGCATGCGGCTGGTGTTTTCATGATGGAAAGAGCCATCGGGTTGCAGCCCATAATATATTTGGCACCGCCTTCATGCACCAGTTCGCCCAGTGCTGTGCAGTCCTCAAAATTGCCGTAGAAGTTCGGCTGCTGTACATAGAAGCAGCATACATCCGCGCTCAGAGCCTCTTTCAGGGCATCCATATCGGTGCGGCCGTCTTTTGCCGGCACCATGCGCATTTCAAACCCGGCACCGTAGCAGTAAGTGCGGATGGTTGCCACCACATCCGGATGGGTAGTTTCACTTACCAGCGCCACTGTGCGCTTGCGGTCGCGGCACATTGCCACAGCCTCTGCCGCTGCCGATGCCCCGTCATAAATGCTGGCATTAGACGCATCCATACCGGTCAGCTCACAGATCATGGTCTGGTATTCAAAGATAGACTGCAGAATCCCCTGGCTCATTTCTGCCTGATACGGGGTGTATGCGGTCACAAATTCCTCTTTAGAGGTAATGTATTTTACAATCGATGGAATATAGTGCTGATATGCACCAGCACCGCGCAGAATGGTACCGAATACTTTATTCAGACGGCTCATGCCTTCTACTTCTCTGCGCACTTCCAGTTCCGATTTGCCAGATGGCAGATTTAACGGCTCTTTTAACAGAACCGATTCTGGAACATCGGCAAAAAATGCCGCCGTCGATTCCGCACCGATGGCCTGCAGCATTGCCTGCTGTTCCTCTCTGGTCGATGGAATGTAATGTCCCATAATTATTCTCCCTGTGCAATAAATGCTTCGTATTCCGCTGCGCTCAGCAGTTCTTCGCTGCCGCTTACGTTTTCTACTTTAATCATCCATGCTTCATATGGCTGTTCGTTGATTAACTGAGGAGCATCCAGTAATTCTTCGTTTACTTCTGCTACCACGCCGCTTACCGGGCAGAATACATCGGATACCGCTTTTACAGATTCCACATCGCCCAGAGGTTCGCCAGCAGTTACATCATCGCCGGCTGCAGGCAGGTTTACAAATACCAGATCGCCCAGTTCCTGCTGTGCATAGTCAGTTAAGCCTACTGTTACAGTACCGTCAGCGTTTTCCAGTACCCATTCATGAGATTTTGTGTATTTCAGATTTTCTAAAGTTGCCATAATAAACTCCTCCAATTGATTTTAATCGTTTTTTATTTATCAGTATTAAACTGTCTTACCTGTAAACCAGGGCGCCGTAAAAATTTCGTAGAACAAGGCGGCTTTTCAATTTGTGAAGCGCCGCGTACTTGAAGGTACGCAAGCAAGCAAATTGGAAAACAACGCAGTTACTAGCGCAAAAAACCGCGCGTCGGGAATTTTAACAAGCCCTATTATTTTTTTGGACGTTTATAAAACGGTAATGCAATCACTTCCGCCGTTACTTTGCGGCCGCGGATTTCAATTTCCACTTCTTTGCCGATTTCGCTATGCGCTTTATCTACCAGAGCCATTGCCACCGGCATCCCGATAAACGGACAATGGGTGCCGGATGTGGTCATACCAATCTGTTCTTCGCCGATGTATACCGGACAGTGTTCACGGGCAATGCCGCGACCGGTTACTTTTAAGCCAACGCGGGCACGTTTTGGTTCCCCTGCAGCCACCAGAGCGTCTTTGCCGATAAAATTCTCTTTGTCCAGTTTTACAAAGAAGCCTAAATCGGTTTCAAGCGGTGTTACTGTATCGTCCATTTCGTGGCCGTATAATGGCATTGCTGCTTCCAGACGCAGTGTATCGCGGGCACCTAAGCCGCATGGAATCATTTCAAATTCCTTGCCTTTTTCCATCAGCAGGTTCCATAATTTCGGCCCGTCTTCCGCGGCACAGTACAGCTCATAGCCCAGCTCGCCGGTGTAACCGGTACGGGAAATGAGGCATTTAATGCCTTGCACATCGGCTTCTTTTACAAAGCTGTAATATTTTTTCGGAATCTGTTCATCCGCCACCAGGCTTGCCAGCATAGGCACTGCATTCGGCCCCTGCAGCGCAACCTGCGCCACCGCTTCCGAAATGTCCTCAAACTTCACATCGCCAGATACATGGCTGGAAATCCATGCCGCATCTTTATCTTTATTGGATGCATTCACAACCAGCAGATACGCTTCGTCATGCACTTTATAAACCAGAATATCATCTACCACGCCGCCCTGCTCGTTGCACATAGGGCTGTAGCGCACCTGGCCGTCGTACATACCGCTGCAGTCATTAGTGGTTACCAGCTGCACATTTTTTAAAGCATCCGGGCCGGTTAACATCAGTTCCCCCATGTGGGATACATCAAACAGCCCGCACGCGGTGCGCACTGCCATATGCTCCTTAATAACACCTGTTTCGTACTGCACCGGCAGCAGATAACCGCCAAACGGTACAATTTTGCCGCCTGCTGCCACATGGCAGTCATACAGCGGAGTTTTTTTCTCCATATTCATTCCTCCTCGCATGTTTCACGACCGATTTGTTTTGTGAAAAAATTAATAAATATAAAAAAACAGAGGCACAAGAATTATGATATCGCAACATCACAATTCTTATGCCTCTGTGCCTTTACCTGAAAGATTCTCTTTGAATACGCTTTACAGCATTCGCAGATTGCTTCGTCGGTGCAATCAATTTGCTTTCCAGAGTTCCGTCAGAATCCAGTCCTTTTGCCTGAGAGTTTTCGCTCTTGCACCTTCGGCGATGTGCATACAGATTTCTCCGCCACATGCTCTCCCAGATTCCTCAACCGGGCATTATAATTTTTCCTGCACCTAGTATACGCATTTCGTTTTTCGTTGTCAATAACTCTCCGGGAAAAACAATAAAAAAACATTGTCCATGGTATGTATACAGCTTCTTTTTATAGAATACATATGTCCACTTGCAGAAAACATTCACAAGCGGATATTCCATCGGGCTTGCGAAGCAAAACAGCCAAACCGTTGCTGCCGGGTTTTGATACGACTACCGACAGCAGCTTATTTTTATTTCCCGCCAGATGGTTTCAGCTGTGTATGAGTGCATGATATGCATGACTTTTTATAAACTATTCTCTATCTTTTTTCTGTTTTTCTGATTTTTCTGAAAAGTCCTACATATCCTACACCGGACTATTG
>DAISWV010000176.1:0-2304 GCA_036826195.1 Peptococcaceae bacterium
AGGCTCCGCAGCCCACACACAGATTCCGGTTTACTTCCGGTGCAGAATGAATATCTTCCTGATACAGCGCATCCATCTGACGCACCAGAACCGCCGGGCAGCGATGCCCCCCTGTACATTTTTCTAAATCCACAACCAGTCGTTTTGCCATAGTATCTCTCTCCTTTTTAAAATCATACAGCTTCGTTCTGTTTATCATATTCCGCTTCTGAAAATAAAAAACCTGTACCAAAATATTTGCATTTGGTTACAGAATACAAATATCTTGTACAGGCTTTACATAATCAAAAACAGGTAGTTTACTCGACGGCTTTCCCTCAGTTCCTCGGACATTTCCTTGCCTGTTCGCTTTTGTCGGATTTGACATAAATGCCAATCCGGCACAGTCGAACAGCCTGCGTCAAAGTCCGCCTCAATTCGGAAGGCGCCGCTCGTAATACTACCTGTTTTTGATTCTAAATTATATCGTTCAATATCGTTCATTTTTTTACTGACCGGCTTTTACTTTAATCCACAGCTGGGTCAGACGTTCCTTTAATACCTGATTGTCTTCAAACACTTCATCCATTTCGTAGCCCTGGCGCGGTACATAGGCTTCGTTGCCTTCAAAATAGCCGCCCATGCTGCTTAAGTCAACCAGTACATCCTTGTGCGGAGAAGTATAGCCTACCCATTCACTGTTGGTGTAGGCAATATCATAATCCAGCAGATAGTTGATAAATTCGTGCGCCAGTTTTGGGTTTTCCGCATTGGCCGGAATTACCATGCAGTCTACCCACTGGTTTGTCCCTTCCATCGGCTGATAAAAGCCCATTTCTTCATTTTCCATTAAAATAGTGGCAGCGTCACCGCTGTATACAACGGCCATATCTTTATTGCCGTTAATCATACCATCGATTACTTCATCGGCTACATAAACCGGTTCCATGGTCTGACGCTGTTCCATCAGCCAGTTGTAGGCATCCTGAATTTCCTGCTCACTCTGGGTGTTCATAGAATAGCCCAGTGCTTTAAACGCTACCATGAACGCATCGCGCTCCGAGTCATACATATAGATTTTGCCCGCATATTTCGGGTTGCGCAGTACTTCCCAGCCTTCTTCCAAATCAGCCTGGTCTACTACATTTTTATTATACACAATCCCCACGCTGCCCCAGAAATACGGAACCGAATATTTATGTTCCGGGTCAAACGGCAGATTTTTTACCTCTTCGGTTAAATTTTCAAGATTCGGGATTAAGCTTAAATCCAGCTCCTGCAATGCACCTTCCCCGATTAACCGCTGAATCATATAATCCGACGGCACCAGAATATCGTAAGAATCCCCGCTCTGCAGCTTGGTGTACATCATCTCGTTAGAGTCAAACACTTCATAAATAATTTTTACGCCGTATTCGTGTTCAAAGTCGGAAATAATCATCGTATCAATATATTCCCCTACATTGTAAACCTTCAGCGTATCCGAGCCATATTTGGCAATGGCCTCTTCCGAACTGACAGCAGATCCTCCGCATCCTGTCAACAGCAGCATAACTGCTAATAATACTGCAACTACTTTTTTCATCCACAGCACTCCTTTATCAGATAATGTTGCTCAGCCGTTGTGCATCGCACATTGGCAGAATCGAATATATGCAATATAGCATAGTTTGACAGGAATTACAATACAGAAAATGAAGCAGCGACATTATTATCGCTGCTTCCCATACCTGTTGTTATTCTTTTATTTTTACAATATAAGGGGTTTCTGCTTCACACACCATTGGTGGCGCATTCAGCACGCTCTGCACATATTCCAGCGATACCGCAAATTTTTCTGCAATCACTTCCGGAGGCAATACATCCCTAAGCGCCAGAATCAGCTCCTGCTGTTTCTTCTGTTCGCCATATTCGACTCCGTCTTCAAAACCTTCTTCTTTGGAAACGGCTAACGCTTCGTCCATATTCCATCCTGATAACAGCATATTATGCACCTCCGTTCCGTGTGTTTCCAGAAATTCTTTCATAATATCATGTTCCATACCATACTCAATTGCCTGTTTTATAGCTTCTTCCAGCATCAGACCATCCGCCAGATTGGATTTTATCAGACCAATAAACCTGCTGTATTCAGCCAGACTTTTACTGCGCTTTACAATCTCCGCATTCACTTCATAATTGATGTTATATATATCTATCTTCAACTCCAGCTGCGGATTCTCCTGCTGGAAAATAAAAGAATCCGACAATTTCTGCTCTCCCTGTTCCGGATATGGCTCATTGCCGTTATACAACACAATGAATCTTGGAACCGGTATTTTCACC
>DAISWV010000176.1:2314-3664 GCA_036826195.1 Peptococcaceae bacterium
AAACACCAGTTTTATTGCCAAATCAATCCATCGAACAAATCTATAATTTTTTCGCTGCACTGTGTGTTTTTCTGTACAAATATACAACACAATAAACCTTGGATCCGGAATTTTCACCCGTTGCGCCGATACAACGGCTTTTGCTTTGTGATTTTTTCGTACACTCTAGCACTGTATAAAAATAGTCGCAACGCCATGTTCTCATTTAGGGTGGACTGATGCTCAATTAATACCACAATCTGTCCATCCAGCACAAAAGATAAATCGTTAATCTGATTTTTGTACAAAACATCGGTCAGTGTATTGATTTCCACTGGCGTATCCAGCGGATATTTCGTATTTGCCACCGCATTGTACACATCAATCAGCCGCTCTGGCTCACTTAAATACAACGAAAAGACACTGTCTTTGTATTCCCGGTTTGCACTCACCTAAATTCCTCCACATATTCAGTTTTATATCCGGATATACGAATTAGGATTCGTCGTTCTAAAGGAAATTCCTTCCTGCAACCTGGAAATATTTTCATTACCTTAACAAAAAACAATTGCTCAGTACATCTATAATTATTATCTCTATTGCACTGCATATTTTTCGGAACAATATGTTACTTCCGGCAGGTATTCCTCATATCCGCCGTTAAAAAAGGTGCTGCCGTTCTGCCAGTATTTTTTCGGTACGCGGTGTTTTTTATCCAGATAGCGGCGGATGGCCTGTTTCATACGTTTTTCGCCGATTTCTTCGTACAGGTACATAATCTGGGCTTCGGAGACTTTTTCTTTGCCGGCTTTTACCGGATACAGTTTCCAGAGGTGTTCAAACATCTGGTGGGCGGCAATGTAGGTTTGTTCGTACGGGTCAATCTCATCAATAGATGCGGCTCGCTCGTTATTGCTGTTTCGGGCAGATGCCGAAAGGATCGTTTCTTCGTTAAACAATGCTTCCGCCTGTTCTGCTTCTTCATCGGTTAACGCATACACCATTTCGGCAGGGAGGTCATGAAAACAGGATTTCTCGGCTTCTGCCAGAACGGCAGGCTCAAACTGTGCATAGTCACAGGATGCGAAGTACGCATCCAGGGCTGCCTCGTCCAGCGTGGACAGGGCAGCAAAGGCCTCTGCATCATCGGCAGAATATGGCTCCCCGGCTCCCGGCGAATTACCAGCTGGCAGGGCTTCCCCTTCCCCCTTAGTGAACCGTTCACCGGCAGATGGATATGCATCCTGCGAGGTATAGCCCCGCGACCCTTTCTGCATGTTTAAGTCGTCAGCGATAGCAGCAGTCTGACGGAAAAGGGGTCTGGTGGTTTCTATGTTCTGAATGGTTTCTGCTGTTTTATGATTTATTATT
>DAISWV010000177.1:0-3652 GCA_036826195.1 Peptococcaceae bacterium
AGGAAGACGAATCATAATGATACAGATTGTTCGGAGCGTGATAACGTGTTTATAAAACTAAATGAAAGTCCGTGTATCGAGTCAACAGATTATACATACGAAATACCGAGAACGATTTTTTGTGAGAGGAAAGAGATTGCGAATCTCTCACTGGATAAGCTGATAGACGATGCCGAAAACTGGGGAACTTTATATGCGGTGATTTGCATTTACTGGATGGAGAGAATGCTTTCACCGAGCTGTCATACTCATGAAAAACGCTCTCACACATCAATTGCCGTTCGGTATGAGGTGAAAGAGAAGCTGCTTGACACCTTGCTGGAACAGCTTTTTGAAAGAATTGTGCTGGATAAAAGCGAACAGGGTGACAGAAAGCGAGTAACGGTTATGAATCTGTCAGCACAGGGAAAAGCATTAGGCGAGGAGCTGCTCACGAAGCACACCAGTGCAACTCTGGAGCACTTTTACTGGAAGCAGGAAATGCCGGAGGAGGCATCGGCAGAACGATTTACATGGTACGAATATAAACCGGACAGCGGGAAGAACTATTCGAAAGAATTTGAAGAAACACTGGATAAGGACTGGTTTATGCAATATCTAATAGATACATCCGGTATTGCGCTGGAAGCAACCAGCCTTTCGCAGGAGGAACTGCACAAGGATTGCTTTGTGCAGTATCTGGCCAGCCATGTAAAAGAAGTCTATTTATCTGTTGATCCGAAGATGTGGTCAAATAAAGAAACTTCATCAGGTGTCAATAACAGAAAACAGTTATTCTGGAACAGGTAATACGCAAAAAGAATCCTGGCTCTGGAGAATGAATCCCTGTCGCTTGGACTTCTTAAAGCAGAAGTCAATACAGCACAGATATAAACAAAGCCCGGAGGCCGCTAAGGCCTTCGGGCTTTGTTGTGTGTAAGCGCGTATTTTTTATTTTAAGGTGCGTAATAGTTGTAAAGGGCAACATGGTCGTAAATGCATTTCCAGCCGCTGAAAGCGTTAACTGTAACAGCGATATACGGTGTGCTGCCATCAGAAATATAGTAGCTTACTGCGCAGTTGCCAGACTCGTTTACAAAGCCGGTTTTTGCCCCCATCACAGTGCCCAGGGTTTCTTTATCTTCAATACGGCGCATAAACCAGTTGGAGATGGTAAGCCCTTCGGGATGTTCTGGTGTGATGGCGGTGGTGTAGACACGGGTATTCAGCACTTCGCGGCAGAAGTCGTTTTCCAGAGCCGCTTTCATAATCATAGCCATGTCGTAGGCCGTACAGTAATGGTTTGTATCATAAAGACCTACGCAGTTGGTAAAATGCGCCGAGCCGGAAAGGCCAAGGTCCTCCAGCTTCTGATTCATAAGAGCTGCAAAATTTTCTTCCGAGCCGGCGGTGTAGATGGCAAGCCCCAATGCGGCATCGGCTCCCGATGGCAGAATGGTGCCGTAAAATAAGTCACGCACCGGTACGGTTTCGCCTACTTCAAAGCCTACCGCACTGCAGTCATGTTTAAAGGAATAATCGGTGATTTCCCGGGTAATGGTGAAGGTATCATCCAGATTTTCAATCTGTTCTGCCGCTACTAAAATAGTCAGTACCTTGGTCATAGAGGCAGGGGAAATAATTTTATAAGGATCTTTTGCGGCCACAATGGTATTATCCGATGGATTGATTAGGATTGCATTGCTGCTGACAATATAGGTATCGTCCAGCTTTGCAGTGTTGTCTGTTTCGGTGGCCACATAGCCCCGTTTGAAAGTCATATCGCCAACCTGAATTTCCGGGCTCTGAAACAGAGCGCTAATGCCGGTTTCCGTGTCTGGCTCATCATTCAGTGCATTTATCACAGCACCGCAGCCTTTTACAACAAGCAGAAGCAGTAGTGCGGCAAGAACAATCATAATCACGAGAACTTTACGTTTTGCCTGTTCTCTGCGGCGCTGATACTCGCGCAGTTCTCTTTGTTTTTTATAATGCTGTGCCTGTTCTTCCGGACTGGAATATGGAGAACGTGGATTCATACATTCAGACTCCTGTCATTATTTTTGTAATACTAGTTAATTGTACAATATTGAAGGCGAAAAGAAAAGGGCAGTTAAGAAAATAGATAGCCTGAAAAGAGGAATTACTCAAGTATGTATAACAGTAGATAAATGATATATGATATAAAATCAGCAGAAGGACCGATAGAGATAAACTCCACCGGCCCTTCTGCTGATTTTAAATTAATTTAAGGAAAACTTAGAAAGGAAAGATATTCATACGGGCAATTCTCCCATCATCATCATATTTAGAGATAATAGCAATCACCGGGACAACGGTTTGCCCGTAAGAAATCAGATAGCTGGCACTGTTGGAATCGTGGTATGCAATCCCGCGAAGTTTAAATGGCCCGCCGTTAAAACCGAATTTATTGTGGTACATCATTTCTACTGCCATGCGGCCTTCCAGATGAATCACATCCAGCCCTGCCCGGATAACAGAAGAATCATGCAGAACACCGCGCTCGCTGAACAGGTCAGCTAATGCTACGTTGTTGCCGTCTTTCATGCACTGGATAAAATTTTCAATCATACTCATAGTAATTTGCTCCTTTCACATCTGTCCTGGAAACTAGTGTAGATTCTGTTAGAATCGCTCTGATCTTAAAAGTGCGTCGATGCCGCCGTCTACGAATAATACGACGCCATTAATACCGCTTGCCAGAGGGGAAGATAAGAATACGATAGCGTTGGCAATTTCAACGGCATCCAGGAATTCTCTCTGCCCGTAACGGGTAGGAATCGGAATTAACAGAGCTGCATCTTTTTGTGCTTCTGTCAGATTTTTTGTCATAGGTGTTGTGGTGTTGCCAGGAGCAACGGTATTGATACGCATACCATCTACTGCCCACGATGCCGAGACGCGGCGCACCCAGCGTGCCAGTGCATGTTTGGAGGAACTGTAGCAGGATGCAGACTGTTCTCTTGGAATATCCTGTGCAAAATCCATTACACGTTCTTCGCCCATGCCGCTTAAAAGCATGTTTACCCAGTCAAGCCGCACGGTCATATTGGTGATGGAATTGGATGAGGTAATAACACAGTTCCCTTTTTTCTTTTTCAGGATTGGGCGCAGCCCTTCTGCCAGTCGTACACTAGAGTAGTAGTTTAACGAAAAGATAACCCGTGGCGGAGCAGTCGGGCCAACCCCTGCATTGCAGATCAGGCCGTCAATGCCGTCTGGATATTTGCCGATAACAGCAGCAATTGCACCTTCACGACCTTCGTGTGTCGAAAGGTCTGCACAATAGTCTCCGTTTTTGTAGTCAATGTTGAATACTTCATGTCCCTGTTCCAGCAGCTGTTCGCGAACAATTGCCCCAATTCCGGTTGTGCCACCGGTAATAACGTAAATTCCCATCTTAGTCTTACCTCCATTGTGTGATGAATTTTGTTGGTCAATCTCGATGGCATCATCGTAACAGCTTTTTTTGCAGGAAACAACCGATTGATGTTTATGTCTGGTATACATAATTATTTATAGTTTTTCTACGATGGACACAAAAGTGGACATTATGATTTCATAAATATTACATAATAAATCCTGAAATAATGTCTACAAAAGGGATACAGGTTTTTTCAATTCCCATTGTTATAGTAGGAACTTTCACTTG
>DAISWV010000178.1:0-3637 GCA_036826195.1 Peptococcaceae bacterium
ATGCGTGGAAAGTGTATTTCAAACCGGAACGCATTGGTAAAATCACCGTAATCAAGCCAACCTGGGAAACCTACGAAAAACAGGAAGGCGATTTAATCATTGAGATTGACCCCGGTATGGCATTCGGTACCGGCAACCACGCAACCACTGCGCTGTGTCTGCAGATGCTGGAAGAGTATGTGAAACCGGGCATGGATGTTATTGACGTAGGTACCGGCAGCGGTATTCTGGCTATTCAGGCAGGGCTGTTAGGTGCAAACTCGGTACAGGCTATGGACTATGATACCGTAGCGGTATCGGCGGCAAAAGAAAATATTGAACTCAATAACCTGCAGGAGCGCGTATCCATCTGTCAGAGTGATCTGCTGGCAGAGGCTCACGGCCAGGCTGATATCATTGTGGCAAATATTATTGCTGATATTATTATCCGCTTAACACCATCCACTGTGGAGTATCTGAAAAACGGCAAAGTGTTTATCTCTTCCGGTATTATCGATACTCGCAAGGACGATGTGCTGGCGGCTCTGGAAGAGCATAACTTCAGCATCATCGAAGTGCGTGAAAATGCAGGCTGGGTAGCAATCGCAGCCCGTTATGAAGGGTAAGCGGTATGAGACGTTTTTTTACAGCACCGGAAGCGGTGCAGGGAGATGTTATCGCGTTTGATGCAGACCTTGCCCATCACATGGGCAAAGTGCTGCGTCTGGCTCCGGGCGAGCAGGTAACCGTATGCACCGGTGACGGCATGGTGTATGTGGCGGAGCTGGAAACGTTCAGCAAGGATTCTGTAACTGCGCGGATTGTGGAAACGCTGGAAAACCAGAAGGAAACCGATGTGGAGATTGTGCTCTATCAGGGGATGCCGAAGGGCGACAAGCTGGAGCTGATTATTCAGAAATGTACCGAACTGGGTGTCAGTGCGGTCATTCCTGTGGAGACAGGCCGCTCGATTGTGCATTTAGACAGTAAAAAGGCAGAGAAAAAAATCGAGCGCTGGCAGAAAATTGCTCACGAAGCAAGTCAGCAGTCCAAACGGGTGCAGGTGCCAGAGGTTGGCCCGTATTTAAGCTGGAAGCAGTGTCTGGCACAGCTGAAAGACGATGACGGTTTAACTATTATCTTCTGGGAGGATGAACAGACGCAGAGTCTGAAAGCGCTGCTGAAAGCTCAACCGCAGAAGCCGGCGAAGATTAATTTAATCGTAGGTCCGGAAGGCGGATTATCGGAAGATGAAGTGGGTCAGCTCCGTGAAATCGGCGCTGTGAGCGCAAGCCTGGGCAAGCGTATTCTGCGCACCGAAACAGCCGGTATGGCTGGCGTGGCTATCATTCTTTACGAATATGATGAAATGAACTGAGGCAGCCAAAATGAGCTATATAGAACGACATCCGATGATTATGATTGTGATAGGGGTATTAGGAATCTCTCTATCGGCAATCTTTGTAAAATATTCTGCGGCCCCTTCTGCGGTGACTGCGGCTTTTCGGCTAAGCTGGACGGTGCTTTTAATGAGTCCGGTTATCTGGGCAAAACGGGAGATTCGGGAGGAACTGTTTCAGATTGATAAACGGGAACTGCTGTTAAGCGTCTTTAGCGGCCTGTTCCTGGCGATACATTTTGTATTGTGGTTTGAGTCGCTGCAGCATACCTCTGTTGCCAGTTCTACATCCATTGTCTGCACGGAGGTTATCTGGGTAGCGCTGGGGTTCTGCCTGTTCTTAAAGGGAACGCTGACAAAACAGGCAGTGCTGGCGATTCTGATAGCCTTTGCCGGCAGTGTGGTTATCGCGTATTCCGATTCCACTGCGGGTGATGCCCATTTATACGGCGATATTCTGGCTCTGGTTTCGGCCGTGGCGGTAGCGTCGTACACTCTCCTGGGGCGTATTGTGCGAAACAGTGTTTCTACCAGTGTTTATACCTATGTTGTGTATGCATCCTGTGCGGCAGTGCTTCTGGGAACTTGTCTGGTTCAAGGTTATCCGCTTTTTGGCTATGGCGTGAGTGCAGTCATTGTGGGGCTTTTGCTGAGCGTATTTTCTACTATTCTGGGGCACAGCATTTTCAGCTGGTGCTTAAAATATTTTTCACCGGCCTTTGTATCGGCCTCCAAGCTTTGCGAACCGGTGGTGGCATCCATAATAGCTGTATTTTTGTTCAGTGAACTGCCTTCTGTTCTGCAGATTTTTGGCGGTACTATGATTATCGGCGGCGTTTACTATTATTCAAGAATTGAAAAAGCAGCGGAGTAATCCGGTGCGATATTTGGACACTTCTTTATTAGAGGTGTCCTTTTTCTTTTCATGCATCCGGCAACCTGTTATAATAAAAAGCAAATGAATTGTTGCGGGTGGTGTATTATGACAATCAGTAAGCCTGTTGAGGCGGTGTATATTCATATTCCGTTCTGTTTAAGAAAGTGCAATTACTGTGATTTTCTGAGCTTTTACCGGCCGGAGGAAATGGCGGGCTATGCGGAAGCGTTAATAAAAGAAATGGAGATTGCGACAGAGGAGTATGAGGTAAAGGCAAAAACCATTTTTATCGGCGGAGGCACGCCGAGTTCTCTGCCGAAGGAACTGCTGGAAGCAGTATTAAAAGCGGTACAGACGTTTTTTGTGAGCGATGCGTTAGTGGAATATACCATGGAGGCCAATCCGGGAACCTTGGATGAGGAAAAACTGCAGATTATGCATCAGTATGGTGTAAACCGGTTATCGCTGGGGGTACAGAGCGATAGAGCCGACCATCTGAAGATGCTGGGACGGATTCATACGTTTGCTGAAGCGAAACAGGCGGTAGAGATGGCACGAACTGCCGGTTTTGAAAATATTAATCTGGACTTTATGTACGGGCTTCCGGGTCAGACCATAGAGCAGTGGAAGGAAACGCTTACAAATGCAATGGCGCTGAAGCCGCAGCATTTGTCACTGTATCAGCTTAAACTAGAAGAGGGCACTGCTATGCATCAGTGGCTGGAAGATGGAAAAATCAGTGAGTTTGATGATGAAACGGCACTGGAAATGTATCGTATTGCGCAGACTATGCTGGCGGAAAATGGATACGGGCAGTATGAAATATCTAATTATGCGCTGGCCGGGCGGGAGAGCCTGCATAATCAGGTGTACTGGCGCACAGAGAATTATCTGGGCGTGGGGTTAGGCGCATGCAGCTGGATGAGGCCGAACCGGTGGAACAACAGCTTTGAAATGGCGGATTATAGCGAGATGATTGCAAACGGTCAGCTGCCTGCACAGGAACCGGAGGTTCTCAACGAAACAGAACAGATGGAGGAGACCGTGTTTATGGCATTGCGCATGAATGACGGATTATCGAAAAAAGTGTTTGCGGAGCGTTTTGGCCAACCGGTAGAGGCGGTGTTTGCGGATGCCCTGAAACGCTGTGCAGAAAAAGGCTGGATTGAAGAAACGGAAGAAGTCTGTAAGTTGACCGAAGAAGGCAGGGTGCTGGGTAATCTTGTGTTTATGGAGTTTATAGAGTAGCGTAAAAAATTACAGCGAATCATTTTTAAAATGCTGTATACAATAAAAGGTGTATTGCATTTTGTTCTGCGCAATACTATAATAAATATGACATCTAGTTTTAAATACTAGATGTCATATTTGAGTGAGCGGGG
>DAISWV010000179.1:0-3630 GCA_036826195.1 Peptococcaceae bacterium
GCATCCAGCTATAAAGCCGAGCCCCATCCGGGTTCCATCCATCAGTATAATCATGTGGTGTTCCGCAGAGCGTTGGGGCAGCAGACCGAACTGACCGCTGAAAAAGAGCAGCAGATGGAAGAAACCATCCGCAAATCGGTAAATGGGGATTTGATCTATCTTACACTGCCGACCTATCTGGAGGATATCAGTTCTACGCGCATTCGTGAAAATATAGACTGCAATCGCGATATATCCAATTTAATCAGTCCGCTGGCTCAGAACTATATTTATCATTACGGGCTCTATTTAAGAGAGCCGCAGTATAAACCAATCCTGCAGGCGAAACATATTAAATTTGACTTTGTAACCGAGGAAAGTTCGCAGGATGTATATCAGCTTCTGGTAAGCTTTGCCCACAATGAACACATCATGGAGATTATGTCAGAACACTGGAGTAAACCAGGTGCTATGCTGACTCTGCTTCGGGATGAAAGCCAGAATGGAAAAGTGATGGCCTTTGCTCTTTCCTATACCATGGAAACTACTGACATGTATCGTATTTTTCAGGATGCCGATATCGTAAGCTGGCTGAGAAACCGCACCTTTGGTAAAATTGCAGTGCTGACTGGTATTTATCAATTGCCAGATGCCCCTGTAAAAAATGCCGAGCAGTATTTATTAACCGAGACGCTGGCTCATTATCTGGAACAGGATTATGGCTATGCGATTTATCTGGGGCTGCCAGTGAAGGAAACCGAAGATGTTTTACGCCGTCAGGGTTTTTTGCAGGCAGCTATGCCAACGGATCCAAATGTGCTTTACGTGGTGGATATGCGCTCGCCGCTGACACTGCTTAAAAATATTGAAACCACTATTAAAGAACCGTTTAATCACAGTGAACGGCTGCTTCATGTGGTGGAACAAAGTCACAGACGTCTTCAGGAGGTCATGACAACACTGTATCCAGGGAATCTGGTATTATCGATTGATGCGGGCATTATGCATCACAAAATGCTGCAGAAGATTACCCGCGCTAATCAGGTGCCGAATGAGCCGCTTCCGGTTCGTAAACTTGGCAAAAATATGTGCGTGCCGTTTGGCAAACTGCTGCGCGGCATGGTAGTGCCAAACACCGTAACCAAAACCCTTCACAGCGAAAAAGTATATGATGGGGATATCAAAACCTTTACCATTCAGAACTTCCCGTTTTATTCGCCGCTGGAAAATCAGGTGCGTACGATAAAATCCTTTAACCGTCCGGTAATTCTGGTAGATGACCTCTTGCATAAAGGACATCGTATTCGCGGCTTAGAACCAATTCTCCGCAAAGAGGAAGTAGAGATTGACCGTATGGTGGTGGGTATTTTATCCGCTCGCGGTCGTGACTTAATGGCTGTGCGCAGCTGTCCGGTAGAAAGTGCATATTTTCTGCCGCGCTTAAAAGGCTGGTATGTGGAGTCTACGCTGTATCCGTTTATCGGCGGCGATATGGTAGAGCGCAATTCGGAAACCGATGCCAACCTCATTCCGTCTATTAATTTTATACTGCCGTATGTCGTGCCGAGCTATATGCGTGATGTGGAACGCGATGCGCTGTATTACTTCTCGCTGACCTGTCTGCAGAATGTGCGTGATATTTTAAAAGTGCTGGAAGAAGAGTACCAGACACTCTTTGGTCGCCGCTTAACTCTGGGGCGTTTAGGGGAGGCGATTATCTCGCCAAGATGCCCGGATCGAGGAAACTGCGGTAAATATGATAAAAACATCGCCGCTTCTGTTTATGTGGAAGACGATATTCAGAAACTGGTGCGGCTGCAGAGTATTATGGCATAGAAAAAGGCTGCATAATAATACTTTCAGGATGTTATAATGAAAACCACCTGTTTGAGATGTGTCAAGGAAACCGGATGCATCTTGAACGGGTGGTTTTATTTTTATAAAGTGCTGGTGAAAGTTTTGTGATTTATGCTTATTTTTTGTTTTTATTTCATAGGAACCGGGTATGTTTATTACAGATACATAAAGAGTAAACAGGAGGTTTTTCTAATGAGAGTGGATTATAAAAAACTGATTACCGGATATATTAACGAACAGAACTATGAGGCGATTGTAGAGGCTGGGCGCGAAAATAACGCAAGAGCGCTTCGCTATGTACAGATGAATATCTGGGGTGATTATCGAAATGCTCAGCGCTGGCATGCAATCTCTGCGCTGGGGGCGCTTGCAGAGGAATATGCATACGATAACGAGGAGATTTATCGCAATGTAATTCGTCGTGCAGTATGGGCTATGGCTGATGAAAGCGGCAATGTGCCATGGGCGGCGCCTGAAATGATGAGTGTGGTTATCAAGGCTTGTCCGCAGCATTATAAAGAGTTTGTAAAAATTATGATTACCAACGGTCTTGATAGTCCGATGTGTCATTACGGTGTGCTGTGGTCGGTTGGATATCTGGGTAGTGAGTATTTAAGTGAAATCGAGCCGTTTATGCCAAAACTGATGAAGTTTTTAGACAACGAGGATTCTGAACTGCGCGGTATGGCGGTATGGGCCCTGAAACAATTGCAATATGAGCCGGCTTTTGCTAAAATAAACAGTATGGCCGATGATGATGCGGAATTCTGGATTTATGAAAACGGTGTTCTGCAGCAGACAAGCATCTGCCGGATACTGAGCACAGAGATAGACGGGATTTGTGCCTGAACTGTGCAATCCATTTGTGAAGGTTGATGAAAATGGCAGGAGAAAAAACACTGGCTTATCTGCACTGGGAGAAGCTTGTCCAGAACAATGATTTTCCGCAGGCAGACCGGTTTTATGAAAAAATGAAACAGGAAGGACAGCTGAATGCAGAAATCTGTTTTGTAATGGGTTTATGGTATCGCCAGCACCAGCAGTTTGGGCAGGCAGCCGATGCCTTTGTGCAGGGGCTGATTATAAAGCCCGACAGCAGTGAGCTGTATTATGAACTGGCTAACACCATGCGTGAAATCGGCAGTGATGAAGGTGCAGAGCGTTATTACCGGAACTGTCTGGCTCTAAAGCCGGATTATATTGATGCACTGTATGGTCTTGGGCAGGTTCTGGCTCTGATGGAAAAAAACGAAGAGGCGGCAAAGTATTTCTGTAAAGCGCTGGATCAGGCCTCCAGTGTTCAGGAAATGATAGCCATTGCAGTAGAGCTTTCGGCACTGGGTATGGTGGATCAGGCTATTCATATTTATTTTATGGGTCTGATTCAGGAACCAGATAATTATTATCTGTATTCCAATATTGGCATTGAACTCGCAGAGCAGCGTGAGTTTGCTGATGCGGTATTCTGCCATGAGAAGGCTTTGCAGATGGATGAAAATAATGCCGATTTGTGGTATAATGCGGCGTGTACCTATTCTCTTATGGGAGAGGCTATGCGTGGACTTCTGGCACTGGAAAAATCGATTCAGCTGGATGATGAAAACCGTAATTATGCTATGCAGGACCCGGAACTGGAATTTTTGCAGAAGCATAAACGTTTCTGGAAACTGGTGAAAGCGGAAAAAGAATAAGAAGCTGAGGAAAATAATAAGCTGTTTCAGAGAAAACTGAAGCAGCTTTTTTATTTGTCAAAACAAATTATAAAATCTGTCGAAATGATTCAGACTGATGGTT
>DAISWV010000180.1:0-3613 GCA_036826195.1 Peptococcaceae bacterium
TTGTTTTTAACCATGTAATGATACCATATAGGGCATATTATGTCAAGATTTAAGATTAATCCTGATGAATTCAGGCAATAAACAACCTCTCTTCGTCGACATGACGAAGAGAGGTATACTCATAAATAAAAACTGCTAGCCAAATACCAATTTATACGTTTCTTCCAAATATGCAATAGCAAATAACCAGGGAAAGTTCCGTTATGTCCTTTTGACATCCGGCTTTCAGCCATTCTGTGATGATTGCAGTAATACCGTTGAGATAGAACAGCATTACATAGCGTTGTTCATCCTCCGGGTAATGGAACCGATCCAATATAGGATTGAAGATGTTATCAAACATCCTCTGAAAAATGGCATCAGAGTTAAATGTTGTCGGATGTGACAGTACAGCCAGAAACACTCGCTGATTCTCTTTGATAAACGAAAGATAGGGGCGCAAATATTTGTCGTTGATAAAATTCAATTCCTGCAAATCGCAGTTCACATATTTGGTTGCTATGTCTGCGGTATCAACCGAAAAATAGGACACAAAGCTGTCAAGCATATATGTTGTGGCTTCTTTCAGCAAATCACCGGTGTTTTCATAGTGAAGATAAAAGGTCGAGCGATTCACCCCTGCTTCTTCACAAATCTCGCGAATCGTTATATACTCGAACGGTTTCTTTTCAAGCAAAGAGAGGAGTGCTTTATCAAATCGAATTGCCGTATTGAAATATTTGCTTTCTGATTTGTTCAATTACACTCCCTCCTTTGCTCCAGTGATTACTGTTCACTGATTTGGCGTGCAAGTTCTACGATTTCATAGGCATATTTCGATTTACCCTTTTCAATTTTTTTCTTGTAAATCGGGTAATTCAAACCGCACCCAATAAAGCCAATGATTCCAATGATGATACCAATTACCATGCTTGTTGTACTGTTGCCAATAACCTGCATTGACAGACACATTCCAGTGCCAACAACAAGCGAAGATACGATGCCGAATGAATAAGCAAAAACAATGGCAGGAAGCTTTGCCCGGCTGTCCAGTTTTTTCAAAGCAACAATTTTGGAATTGTCTTTCGGTGCATAGTCCTTTGCAATAGATTCTGCAATAATCTTGTCTGTGTTCATAGTAAGAACCTCCTTTTCATTTTACAAGACTATTGTAAAACAAAAAAGGAGGTTGATTGAACAACACGTTTTTGAAAAAGTGTTTATTTCAAACATCAAATTCTTACTTGCTTTTCCCTTTTCCCTTTTACTTTATCATACTGTGCTGTTCATATCGACGCTCAGTGCTTTTTCAAGCACTTCATCAATATGGGAAACAGCAATAATCTCCAGCTGTTCTTTTACTTCTTCCGGCACATCATCTAAATCGTCAGCATTATCCTGCGGGATAAGCACAGTTTTTATACCAGCTCTCTGTGCCGCCATTAATTTTTCAGGCAAACCGCCAATCGGGAGTACTGCCCCACGCAAAGAGATTTCACCAGTCATTGCCAGTTCTGTATTTACACGAATCTCTTTTACCAGAGATGCAATGGCGCTTACCATGGTAATTCCAGCTGACGGCCCATCTTTTGGCACAGCGCCCTGCGGCACATGGATGTGTAAATCGTGAGTTTTGAATGTCTCCGCCGCTTCCGGATACCGGTTTTTCACTAATGTCAGTGCTATCTGAGCCGATTCTTTCATCACATCGCCAAGGCGGCCTGTTACATTCACTTTACCGCTGCCTGGTACAAAGCAGGTCTCCATAAACAGAATCTCTCCGCCTCCCTGTGTCCACGCAAGACCGGTTACGACTCCCGGTACTGACTCTGAAAGCTTTTTGTCACGACGTACCGGCGGTTTATCCAGATAATCACGCAGATTATCCGCATCAACATTTAACAGGCTTGCAGGCTGTTTTACAAGCTCCACAGCCGCTTTGCGGCACAGCACATCTATCTGTTTGCGCAGACCGCGCACGCCTGCTTCTGCGGTATATTCCGCCACCATTTTTTCGATTGCGCTTTCTTCTACCATTAACTGCTGTTCGCTGATTCCGCAGTCTTTCATTGATTTTGGCAGCAGATGCTGTTTTGCAATCTGATATTTCTCGATAGCGGTATAACCTGGGAATCGGATTACCTCCATACGATTTAACAGCGGTTCCGGAATGGAATCCACGCTATTGGCTGTGCACACAAAAAGTACATTGGACAAATCATACGGCACATTCATATAATGGTCAGTAAAACTATGATTCTGTTCCGGGTCCAGCACTTCTAATAATGCGCTTGCCGGATCTCCATTGTAGCTTTTTGCCAGCTTATCCACTTCATCCAGCACCATCACTGGATTCTGTACACCGCTGCGTTTAATACCTTCCATGATACGCCCCGGCATAGCTCCCACATAGGTACGCCGATGCCCGCGGATTTCCGATTCATCCTTCACGCCACCCAGACTGATTCGAACCGATTTGCGGCCGATAGCACGTGCAATACTCTGTCCAATACTGGTTTTGCCTGTCCCCGGCGCTCCTACGAAGAGTAAAATAGAACCGGACTGCTTTTTATTTAATGCCATCACAGCAAGCTGCTGAATAATGCGATCTTTCACCTTTTGAAGGCCGTAGTGATCTTCATCTAAAATACTCTGCGCTGTTTCTAAATCAATATCTTCCGCAGCTTCACTCTGCCATGCAAGACTGGTCACAAAGTCCAGATAACTGTAGAGTACTCCATATTCGCTGCCCTCTTTGCTTCCCACTTTCATACGGTTCAATACACGCTCTGCTTCGGCTTTGGCCTCTTCCGGCATAGCACATTCCGCAATTTTTTTCTCAAACTTCTGAATATCCGAGCCGCCATCAGCATTCATTTCATCCAGCATATTCCCCAGATACTGCATCTGATGACGAATAGCCTGTTCGCGATAGTTTTTTTCCTGTTTTTCATGCTGCGCTTCAGCCATTTCACTGTTAATATAAAACAGCTCCAGAAATTCTCCCGATGCCTGTTCAATTTTTTCATAACGCTCATTCAGAGAATCGGCAGCCAGAATTGCATATTTTTCATCCCACGACCAGTTGATAAAACCGCCCAGTGCACATCCCAGCTCATGGAACCCCTTCCAGCGCATAATAATACCGCTAAGCCATGCACCGCCCTGGAATTTCTGACTGATTTTTGCAAACTGTCGCTTAAGCTGTAAAAACCGGATATTTACTTCCTCTGTGTCAACATCGTCCAGATCCTCTCGCAGTTCATACGTAGCCAGAATTTCATCCTCATTTACCTGCACTTCATTTAATGTTACACGAGTTCCTGCAATAATGGTAATACTGCCTTCCTCTTCCATGGCATCTACCCGGCCGGTAATCCCTATCGGATAAAATGATTCTGTTTTCAGTTCATGACGCTTCGCTGGATGTTTCGAAAAAATAAACAGTACTTCCTCATCCACATGATGCACTTCCACATTGTAATCGGCCAGCACATCTTTGCGAAAATGTATCGCTACTCCCGGTAAAATAAGAGAATCATAAATCGGTATAATAATCATAAGCATACTCCTGTCTTTTCAATATTCTGTATCAGATTCGTTTTGCTATTATTTTACTAGCATGCTATCTTAT
>DAISWV010000181.1:0-3565 GCA_036826195.1 Peptococcaceae bacterium
TTCTTTTTCAGCCTCTGCAGGGTGCTCTTGCTGATGCCGGTCATTTTTTCCACCTCGGTATAGGTGTACTCTTTCAGCAGCGTCACAGCTTCAATGGCTTTTTCATCTTTATACTCCGGCGGACGTCCTTCACGCCATCCGTTTTTGGTACGGGCAATGGTTTTGCCTTCCATGGTGCGCTGTACAATCATATCGCGTTCAAATTCGGCAAACCCCAGCATTACGGTTAAAATCAGCTTGCCGGTAGGCGTGTTGTCCACCGTGCCCATATTCAGGATATTGACACGCACACCGCGTTCCAGCAAATGCTGCACCACACCAATGCCTTCTACCGTATTGCGGGCAAACCGGTCCAGCTTTGTGATAACCAGCGTATCCCCTTCCTCCAGAATATCCAGCAGCTTGTTAAAATTCGGACGGGATGTTTTGGTGCCGGTAAACGCATCCCAGAATAAAATCATGGCACCGTTCTGCCGCAGGATTCGTTCCTGCTCTTCTAAAGAATTCCCCTTTATCTGACCAACTGTACTGACACGCATATAACCATAAATCATATTCTGCTTCCCCCTTTGCAGCTATTGTTTCCTTTTTTGGAGAACCTATCGCAGCTTTGCGAATTACATCTTTTTATATGTCAAAAGATGTTATATGTCAAAAGATGGTGTTAGAGGGAGCAAAGATTACGTTTCTGTTAAAATATGAATTCCATCACGATATTACAAACATTGAAGTTACAATTAAGTATATACCAATGGTTCACTTTTTTGTAAGAGATTATGATTTCATCAGCAGGACGCACATGAAAATAAAATCCCTTTTCCATAAGAAAACAGCCGGATAAAAGTTGCGAATGCGGCAGTATATATGGTAAAATTATTTGTTATAAAGATACTAATTTTATACTCTGATAAAGACAGGAGATTAAAGATATGAGCTTAGTGGAACAGGTTACCGAACAGGTAAGAAGTGAAATTGAACAGGGGATTATCGCTGCAAAAGAAGCCGGCCGTTTCAGTTATGATGAAATGCCTGCATTTATTGTAGAAGTGCCAAAAGATAAATCCCACGGCGACTTTGCCACCAACGCAGCTATGCTGTTAACCAAACAGGCAAAAATGAAACCGCGTGATATCGCGCAGGCTATTGTAGATAGTCTGAACAAAGAAAGCAAACTGATTGATAAAGTAGAAATTGCAGGCCCGGGCTTTATCAACTTCTACTTATCCCAGAACTGGGTGTATGATATTCTGCCTACCGTTGAAGAACAGGACGAAAACTTCGGTTTTGTGGATGTGGGCCACGGTGAAAAAGTGCAGGTGGAATTCGTAAGCGCCAACCCTACCGGTCTGCTGCATATGGGCAATGCCCGCGGCGGCGCTCTGGGCGATTCTCTGGCAAATCTGCTGAAAATGGCAGGCTACGATGTAACCAAAGAATTCTACATCAACGATGCCGGCAACCAGATTGTAAACCTGGGCTTATCGCTGGAAGCACGCTATCGTCAGGAACTGGGCGATGTGGATTATCCATTCCCGGAAAAAGGCTATCACGGGAAAGATATCATCGATACTGCAAAACGCATTATTGCAGAAGTGGGCGACAGCTACCTGGCTCTGCCGGAAGAAGAACGCCAGCAGAAAATGATCGCCACTGCGCTGGATGAAAAAATCTCCGCAATCAAAAGCGGCTTAAAAGATTTCGGCGTAGAATACGATGTATGGTTCAGCGAAACCTCTCTGCATGAAAGCGGCGCTGTAAAAGAAGTGGTAGATCTGTTAACTGAAAAAGGTCTGACCTACGAAAAAGAAGGCGCAATCTGGCTGAAAACAACCGAGTTCGGTGAAGAAAAAGACGAGGTTCTGGTGCGTTCCAACGGCATCCCAACCTACTTTGCAGCTGACATCGCATATCACAAAAATAAATACGACCGCGGATTCAAACGCGTAATCAATATCTGGGGTGCCGACCACCACGGCCATGTGGCTCGTATGAAACGCTCCATGGATGCCATCGGCTACAACGGCGACGATTTAACAATCCTCTTAATGCAGCTGGTTCGCTTATACCAGAACGGCGAAGTGGTTCGTATGTCCAAACGTACCGGCCAGTATGTAACCCTGCAGGAATTAATTGAAGATGTAGGCAAAGACGCTGCCCGCTACTTCTTTATCATGCGTAACCCGGACAGCCATCTGGACTTCGACCTGGATTTAGCAAAACAGCAGTCCAGCGACAACCCGGTTTACTATGTACAGTATGCCCATGCGCGCATCAACAGCATTTTAACCGCTACCGGCAAACCGGCACCAAAAGCGGCTGACTGCGACCTGACTCTGTTAAAAGAAGAAGCCGAACTGGAACTGATTCGCAAAATCGCCAACCTGCCAACCGAAATTGCTTACGCAGCAGAACAGCTGGAACCATACCGCATGGCTCGCTACGCAACCGATCTGGCAACCTTATTCCACAGCTTCTACAACAGCTGCCGTGTATTAACCGACGACGAAGCGCTGCGCGATGCCCGTCTGGTACTGGTAAACGCAACACGCATCACTCTGCGCAACGTATTAACCCTGCTGGGTGTAAGCGCACCGGAAAGAATGTAATACTGTCAAAACACATATCAAACAGGATGGAGCTTCCATCCTGTTTTTGTTTGCCCGATATTCGTCTGCAACCTTAACACAATCTCAATATTTCACAGTTTCTTTCCCGTAGAAATAATGCTATAATAGAGCTATCGATTCCTGATTGGGAGGTATAGAAATGAAACAGTTTTTATATAAAATGCCCCTGCTCTTTGTGCTGAGCGTTCTGCTCTTTTTAGGCAGTGCCGGAGCCCTGTGGGCAGATGAAGCTTACCAGGCCGTTGTAAACCATAATACCCGCATTGATGTGCAGATTAGCGACACTGACGGCCGTGCCGTAGCACCGGGCCGCGAGATTGACGATATCAAATATATCGTGAAAAGCAAACCGCAGAATGCTAAAGTCAGCGTTTATACATCCAACAGTCGTGAACTGAAAGAAACCGGCAAATTCACCTTTGCCTTTACCTGCGACATGCCGGGCACAGTTGAGTTAGAAACATTCGTAACCGTAAAAGATGCTGCTAAATATTACACCGGCACCCACACCATTCAGGTAGTGCCGGAAAAAGATAACGACAGCAAAATTGTAATTATGTCTATCGGCTCTGCGCAGATCATTGTAAACAACGACGTGGTAAAATGCGATGCCGCACCACTGATTCAGGACGGCCGCACCTATGTGCCGCTGCGGGCGCTGAGCAGTATTTTTGATGCCCGCTGCGACTACAACAGTGACACACAGCAGGTTACCATTACGAAAAACGATACGGTAATTGCTATGAACATCGGCGAGGCCGCCTTTACCGTAAACGGTGAAGCAAAAACAATCGATGCCCCGGCCTATATTGCCGAAAACGGCCGCACTATGGTGCCGTTGCGGTTTATCGCCAGTGCTTTTGGCGCAGTCATTAAACTGACCTACGCCGAAACCGGCGCCGTAGCCGATATTATGCTGCAGCTGTAAGCGAATATCA
>DAISWV010000182.1:0-3563 GCA_036826195.1 Peptococcaceae bacterium
TATTACGCTGTGCTGGATGAAAAGCAGTCCGGCAATTATATCGGCTCGGCATATCATCCAAACGGGGATGCATTTATTAAAGAAATTTACACACCGCAGGGCGAGTTTGCATTTTACGGCAGCGAGGCTTATGTGGATGTACTGGCATTAGAAGGCAAAGAGGGCTTTACCAGCAAAACCGTAAAAGGCTACATGCTGAATATCGGCGGAGCCAAACAGCCAATCAAAGATACCAGCTATGCCTTCAGCAATCAGAAAGGCTACGGCTTCTTAACCGACGGCCAGCTCCTCCTGATTGCCAATGTAAAAGGCGAGGGCTACCAGGTGCTGACCTGTGCGCAGATCAGCGATACCATCAAAGACGGGAAGCTCTTCAGCAATAACGGTGAATTCTATGCCATCGGCTCCGATGTTACCGCTGACGGCAATGCGGAAATTTTTGTGACATCCTACACTGCACAGGGCATGAAAGCCAACTCCTATGTGCCGGTAAGCAATCTGTGTGAACAGGACGGCTACCGTTATCTGAATATTATCGATTCGGTTCAGATTGATGATAAAGCCTACCTGCTGCTGCAGACCAATCTTGGAAAATATCTGGCATGTTACGATTTAACCGCTCACACCTTTAAGGCAGAAGCACTGACAAAACCATATGAGCGCTTCGTGCAGGCAAAAGGCAGCTGGCAGCTGTATTACTGCGATGATGAAAACTACTACTTCTTAGACGTAAAATAACCATGGGGCAAGGAGGTTTTTGCGATGAAAAAAGCATTAAAAGTATTAACCGCATCGGCTGTTATGGCCGGTATGATGGCAAGCCCTGCTCTGGCAGCGCCATCCACAGCAATCTATTATAACGATGAACTGCTTAACACCACACAGCCGGTGTTAAATGTAGACGGCCGCACCATGCTGGCTTTCCGCGATTTATTCGAAAATCTGGACGGCGAAGTAAGCTGGAGCGATTCCCAGCGTAAGGCATCGGTAACCTACGGCAAAACCACTATTAATCTGTTCCCGGATAACGGCGCGGCACAGATTAACGGTGTACCGCAGGCATTAGATGTTGGCCCGCAGATTATTAACGACCGCGTATATCTGCCTCTGCGCTTTGTGGCACAGTCTTTAGGCGGCACTGTGGATTATGTACAGGATAAAGACGGCAATGCTACGATTCAGATTCACACCATCGACTCGGTACAGAACTTTGCACAGAAAGACGGCAAGGTGTTAACCATTCTGCGCAACACCGCAGCACCTGCTGGCAGCATTCAGCCGACAAAAGAAACCCAGGCGGCATACAACGCATGGAAACAGAACAATGCCGTTTACTTTTTAGATGACCACGACAACTTAATCGAAGTGCAGAGCTACGATAATAAAATTCAGGTAAATGTAATTGACTATGCCGATGCAAAAGTAGACAGCAAAATCTATGATGCCGGTGTATTATATCCGGCGCTGACCAGCGTTACCCAGAGCGGCAAAACCTACACCGTAGGCATTAACGAAGCCGCAGCCGGCCGCTATTTAGGTATCGGCACACCGGCTAACACAAACTATGAAACCATTCTGGACACCACCGCAGGGGATATCAGCGTGCACAAAGGCACTAACTACGACAACGTGCTGCGCTTTGATGCATCCAGCGATATTGCCACCGTTGGCACATCCGGAGATGCCGGCAAAGTATTAGACCTGGCACAGCGTTTTGCCATTCCGGAAGAGGCCAGCTATGCTGTGGCAGCGAACGGCAACTATGCATTCCTGATGGATGGCCAGCTGTTAATCATTGATGGCGATAACGACATTCTGGAAGATATCCAGCTGACACGCAACGCCGGCGACAGCAAAGTATTTGCAGTGGGCAATAAATTTGTGGCCGTTGTGGTAGAAGAAGGCCTGAACCATCCGGAAATTTACGCAACCGTATATAAAGCCGACGGCAGCATCGAATACTACTTCCACAATGTAAGCAATCTGAGCAAAGTGGAAAAAGACGAAATCTTCTACGATTACAACAATCTGCAGATTAAAGACATGAAGATGTTCGGCAATACACTGTATGTGCTGGCAAAAACCAATATGGACTACTACATCGTAACATACGATACCCTGAATAACGAGTCCACCAAAGAGCGGCTGAAAATCAAAGAAAAAACCTACGACGGCTTCATCTACACCATGGATGATGTAAAACTGTTTGCCGCTGATGACGATTACTTCTACTTACGCGACGTAAAATAAGCTGCGCGATGTAACAATCAAATGCATAACAAAAGGGAACTTCGAATAAAATCGAGGTTCCCTTTTTTGTTAGATTCATATCAAATTTAATGGGCGGCCGTAAACGACCGCCCCTATAAAATGCATTATGGTTTAAAATGCGAATGCGCTTACATCAATACCTTTTTCCGCCAGATAGTATTTCTGCCAGTCTAAGTAGTACTGGTAGCCGTTCTGCATGTTGGTCATTTCAGCCTGTTTTAAAGCTGCTTCTGCCTGGCGCAGTGCCAGCTCGGAAATCATGCCCAGTTCATATTTTTTCTGTGCGAACTCAAAGTTTTTCTGTTCGGTCACATATTTCTGACGGCTTACTTTGTATGCAGCTGCATTACTATTGATTTTTGCCAGCATAGCTTTTAAATCGTCCTGTACAGCCTGACGCTGGTTGTCGATTTCCATGTCTTTTGCCATAACGTTGTAATCGATTTCCTGTTTTTCGTCGCTGCCCATGTCATCTTTTACCGAATCTTTTAAATCGGTACGGTCACGATTTAATGTTTCCAGAGTACCGTTTACCTCCAGGAATTTGCTTACCAGCTGCGGTGTGTATTCCGGAGCGGTTTCAATGGCAATCGGCAGATTCATTGGAACGATTTCCAGCTCGCTGTTGGCGCTGCGGCCAATTAAAATATTGATGCTGCGTTTAACCGTTTCCAGGGTATCCTGCTGATCGGCAATGCTTTTTTTCAGCTCCGCCAGCGAAGCCTCTGCCGAGGAAACATCGGTGGCAATGTTCATGCCCAGCTTCTGCTGCAGCTCTGCAATCTGTACCGAGCGTTCCAAAAGCGCAGCGTTGTCTTCCATCAGTTCAATGCCTTTTTCCAGCTGTACCGCACTCAGCGATAAATTAGCAGCCCCGTAGCGCATCTGTTTTTCCAGATCCTCCATCGCATCGCTCAGATCTTCTTTGCCCTGATCCAGATCATCCAGACCATCGTTAATCTGCTCGATACCGGCTAATGCGCTGTCCAGATTGGCCTGCATAGAAGCCGCCATAGACTGTTCGGTCATAGCAGCAGAACCATACTGAATACCTAAAGCAGACTGCTGAGCCTGCAATGCAGCATACTCAGCGTAACCAGGTTCATTTGGTTTTGGGATAGGTTTTTGCCCCGGTTTATCCCCATACATACCAAGCTGTGCAGATACTAAACCCAAAGCTTCTCCAATCTGCTGAGAACCGCCGCCCATACTGGAGCCGCTATCGCCCATGGAGTTAATTTTATTCTCGATGGTTCTGCGTTCGTTGCGCAGCATCTGTGCCTGTAAATCCA
>DAISWV010000183.1:0-3534 GCA_036826195.1 Peptococcaceae bacterium
CTGGAAACGATTCCTTTAGAAGCACGAAGCCTGCTTATATCTCTGGAACAATTCCTTCCTTTTGCCTCTCCCTCGTTTAGAATAACGAAGCCTATGTCGTCCCTGAAAACCTTTCCTGACGATGGCGAATTCCGACTATAGATGGACACTGTTCAGTCTGTCATAAGTGCTGCGGACAGCACTCGTGCTGTCTGAAAGCACGGGACAGGCTGAATGTTGTGTCCAGATATGGAGGGAGAGACAAAAGGAAGGAATTGTTTTCAGGGACCTAATACCGATTCGTAATATAAAATAATAAAAACAAAAACGGCTGCCTGTTCCGACAGCCGCAAATCATATATCGTTTGTTTTTGCACAAGTTTATTTTCTGGCGCACTCGCTGGCTTCGCCTCGTAAAATTTCCAGGCCGTGGGCCAGTTCCCCAATTACGTATTCCAGATTTTCGCGCACGGCTTTGGGGCTTCCTGGCAGATTGATAATCAGCGTCTGTTTGCGGATGCCTGCCACCGCACGGCTCAGCATGGCGCGCTTTGTAATCTGCAGGCTGGCGTAGCGCATGGCTTCGGGAATGCCTGGCACTGCACGCTCTATCACATCCAGAGTGGCTTCCGGTGTCCAGTCGCGAGGAGAAAAGCCTGTGCCGCCTGTGGTTAAAATCAGATCAGCTGTTCCTTCGTCGCAGATGGTTCGCATTTCCTCTGCAAGCATTGCCCGTTCATCTGGTAAAATTACCTGATGCACAATTTCATAGCCGTTTGCTTCTAAAATTTCACGAATGACCTGCCCGCTTACATCTTCGCGCGCACCCTGTGCGCCTTTGTCGCTTGCGGTAATAATTGCTGCATGAAACATACATGATGCCTCCTTTGTGATTAGCCGCCCACCTGAAACATCTGGCGGGAGTCGGTATCGTTCTGGTCCTCTTCATAAAAATGATGCGCCAGCGGTTTCTGATAAATAATCGCACGCATAGCATCGGTCAGTTCTTCATCGCTTGCATTGCCTCTAATGAGCGGCAGCAAATCGCCGCCTTTGTTCTGATTCAGGCACAGCTTTAAAAATCCGTTCGATGTTAAGCGAATACGGTTGCACTGGCCGCAGAATTTATTATGAATGGCTCCTATAAAGCCGATATGCCCTTTAAAGCCAGGCAGGGAGTAATATTCGGCAGGGCCGTTGCCTAATCGGCCCTCGTAAGGTGTCATATCTCCAAAAGCCTCTGTCAGCATATCGGTAATCTCTTCCCTGCTGATGGCCGTGTAATCTTTTGCAAGCCCAATGGGCATCAGCTCAATAAAGCGCACCGATAATGGATAATCCTTTGCCTGTGCCGCCAGCTTCACAATCTCGCTTTTATTAAACTGGGCAATTGGCACACAGTTGATTTTTAAATTCGAATAGCCCAGTGCTTTTACTTTTTCAATACCGTTCATCACTTTATCAAAATAATCACGTCGTGTAATCTGTGCAAATATTTCACGCTCTACGGTATCCAGACTCACATTGATACCATCAATGCCGGCTGCAATCAAAGCCTCTGCCATATCTGCAAGCAAAACGCCATTGGTGGTAATGGTTACCTGCTCGATGCCTTTTATAGCTTTCAGTTCCCGTACCAAATCGGCACACCCAAGGCGCACCAGAGGTTCCCCACCGGTCAGCTTGATTTTTTTAATGCCAAGGGATGCCAGGCAGCGTACCAGCCGCAGAATCTCCTCATAGGATAATATAGCAGTATGGCTGGTGTAACCTTCAATGCCATCCTCCGGCATGCAGTATGTGCATCTTAAATTACAGCGGTCGGTAATGGAAATGCGAATATAGTCAATCTCTCTCCCATACTGATCCTGCATACCATCACCCCCGGCTGACATTTGGATTTACAAAGGTGCCGCTTTTTCCGCCTGTTTTTTCTTCCAGATGAATGTCCGTCATCTCCATGGTTTTATCGATGGCTTTGCACATATCATAAATGGTTAAGAGTGCTACATGTACCGATGTGAGCGCTTCCATCTCCACACCGGTCTGGCCGTTTACTTTTACAGTGGCAATGGCCTTTACCGCCAGCTCCTCCGGCAGCAGTTCAAAATCCACAGTGCATTTGGTTAACAGCAGCGGATGACACATGGGAATCAGCTCATGGGTTTTCTTGGCCGCCATAATGCCTGCCACGCGGGCCACACCCAGCACGTCCCCTTTTTTCACACTGCCCTCTACGATAGCATCGTATACCGCCTGGTTTACTTTAATTTTGCCGCTGGCAATGGCTGTGCGATGGGTCGCAGCCTTTTCGCTTACATCCACCATCACCGCATTGCCCTGACTGTCAAAATGGGTTAATCCGTTGTCCATACATCTATCTCCGTTTCAAAATATCTTTGACTTCTCTTTGACTTCTCTTTGACTTCTCTTTGACTTCTATCTTACCTTTCAGCAAGAGAAAATGCAATGACTTATTATCATATAAAAGAAACCCGACAGGCAAATTTCTGCCACCCTCGTAAAATGGACATCTGTCTGTCTTGTCCAGCGCGATTTGAACTTACGTTCACCGCGCATTGGACAATCCATCCATCTGTTCATTTTAATCTCGACACGCAGAAAATTCCTGTCGGGTTTCTGGATTATTAAAATTTGCTGTTTCTATTCTGATTTCACTTGATTGAGGTTCGTCAGCCTTCTGGATTATTCTATGACTTTATCGTTTTCTCGAATTTTTTCATCAGTTTCGTTGAATGTTACAGTCACCACTACATCCAGGAGATTCCGTTCTTCCGCTGTATAGGCTTCGTCATAAACCGGTTCTGTTTTTACGTCTGCCCAGCTGCGCGTATACGGATTATAATTCTGCATGCTTAATCTGCCGTCATCATTAAACCCAAGCTGAAGAATCATGATTTCCTTTCCAGTCTCAATCTGCTGAGAGATATCTAAATAATCATACCCAAAGCTTAAACCTTCCAGGCCTTCAAGTTCTTCCAGCGTTACAGGAAATTCCGCAAGCCCTGCATTGTGAATCCGAACTATCATTTTGTGCTGGTCTGGTCTGTGAATACTCAAAATTCCGCTCAAACGGTCAACGGGCTCCCGTTCTTCCCCAATGGAGATGCCAAACTTATCCCGCATCTGCCAGCGATTGTTTTCCACCTGATATACACGCACCAGCATTTCAATAGCCTCTTCCGGTGCATTGAACTGGTACATCATGGCATTGCTGCCCACATTTAAGCCAAAATCACGTAAAAGGGATTTATCCCTCTCGGTAAATTCATAAGGCCAGATGCCCTCACGCAGCGCAACCTGTGTAGTCGGAGTCTGACTAAATGCACAGAAACACATGGAGATAATTAAGATTACAACACAAACTGGAATACTGTATTTTTTCATAACGCTCCTCCCTGCTGCAGATCAATACAAAATATACCTATCATATATATCTATTACCAAACGCGACGGAAAAATTTCGCAGAACAAGGCGGCTTTTGATTTTTTGAGCGACGCGTACTCAAGGTACGCAAGGCGTGAAAAATCAAA
>DAISWV010000184.1:0-3533 GCA_036826195.1 Peptococcaceae bacterium
GATACAATTCACATTGACTACAATTGTGCCGTTTTTTCCGCCCTCAAATCCGCTCATTCGGATGATATTGCCGTTTCCACCTTTTGCATCCAATTGAGCTGCTGTCAGATTGATAACACCAACACCAGATGGCTTCGTCAGCTGTATTACCGAATACTGGTTGCCCGAATCTTCGAGCTCAATAATATTAGCGTTAGACATTTGAGAAAACTTACTGGAAAGCTGCCGGATTTCGTTTTCTACACGGATTAAATCAATAAATGGAGTTACAGAAGTATCCGCATCCTGAATTACATTTTTTGGACTATCCAGTTTCTTTCCATCAACTGCAAATGCATTTCCGTTATCCACTTTGGTAACAGTATGACCACTCCCCACAACAAGAATATGATCTGTACGCGAGGCACTAGTGTGTGCAACATTTGTATAATTCTGTACGTATTGTAACTCTGTTTTAAAATTATTCGTCCCAAAATTTCTGCTTTGCGCATCAAAATTTTTAGCAAGAACATTCCCATTCATATGAGCCTCCAATGTTGCAGTTCCAAATGCTACAATATGGAAGCTACCGGCTGTACCTATCGGGCTATTGGAATTATAGTAATCCGTAAAGGCAGGATCTTTCAGGAACGCATCCTTCACCGTATTTTTCGGTACACCATCGGTCGCAGCTCGTGTCACCATATATACCGAGAAATGTGTGGTATCAAAGCGGATACCTTCTTCGGTTATGGTGGATTCCACCGGTTCCGGTTCGCCTTCTTCCGGCACATAATATACTTCCACCGGCTGTTCAGTATCCTGCAGGCTGTCTTCCAGCTCGGCTGTCTGAATGGATACGGTGATATTTTTATCGCCTGTTGGTTCATATACCGTATCATCTTCCCGATACAGGGTAATATCGTAAGCACATAATACTTCTTTATCCGGCTGCTCTACCAGTACCGGATAGGCTTTTGCAAAAACAGCAACTGGTAATTGGCCTTTAATTTCAATTTTTACCGCTGTATCCAACTCACTGTTATCAAACAGTTCGGTACAGGTTTCATCGGTATATACCAGAGCCGTAATGTTCTGATATACCAGTTCTTCCGGATAACAGGATGCATCGTGCTGATGTTCTTCCAGCTCGCAAATCAGGCTGCCGTCTGCATCATAACAGGTTTCCATATGCCGATGTTCCTTTTTGCCGCAGGCTGGTTCCGTGGTTTCCAGCTCATCGGTTTCTTCGGTGACTGCCTCAGTATAACAATCATCGATATGTGTGTGTTCTTCTATTGTGCAGACTAATTTGCCATCTGCATCATAGCAGTTTTCCTCATGCTGATGTGCCTCTATGCCGCAGACTAACTCTGGTTCTGTCGGTTCTGTGTTTTCTTCCTCTACAGCATTATCCTCATCTGAAGGGAAACATCCATCAGAATGAATATGCGGTGTAATATCACAAATCAGAAGCGGTTCTTCCAACTCAGTAGGCAGTTCACAAATCAGCTCTCCGTTTTCGTCAAAACAGGTATCTTCATGACTGTGTGGAACAGCTTCTTCTAATCCGCAAGTCAATTCACTGGAAATCTCCATGCATGCATCGGAATGGGTGTGTGCCGGTTCAGCCGGTTCATATTCCACGGCACTTGAGGTACTGCTTTCATCACCAAAAAACATTTCAAAGAATCCATCATCGTCTTCCGTTTCCTCCATACCGCAAATGTATGTTACCGTTTCGGTATAGCAGGCATCGGTATGCACATGGCCCGATTCCGGCATTATATAGCAGTCGGAGGTGTGCTGGTGTTCAATCATACCGCAGATGGTACCCTGGTCCATGGTAATGGCCGGCAATATCAGCGCATAGGTAGTGCAGAACACCACAAAACAGCCTAATACGCTTACAATTTTTCGCCAGAACTCTTTCTGCCGATATCGTTTGACGTACTGCTTCGTTATTTCCATCTGTTTATTGTTCAAAAAATCACCCTCCTCTCGCAGAATTTTATGAATTTAATGAAATACTTTCATATCGGTAACTGGCCATATGCGACAGATAATCTTTCCAACTATCTGTTCTTCTGCCACACAGCCTACCGCACTCATGCGGCTGTCTATAGAAGTATCTCTGTGGTCACCCATCAGAAAATACTTAGAGTCTGGCACCTGATACGGAAACTTCAAATCACATTCGCCTTTAGCTTTTTCGGAAATATATGGCTCGTCCAGTATAATTCCGTTTACACTCACTGTCCCGTCTCCGCCAATATCAACAATATCTGCCGGTCCAGCAATTACACGTTTTACCAGCAGTTTATTTCCTAAATAGAAGGCCACCAGGTCACCCTGTTCAATATCAGCGCCTTTTACCGACACCACAATCTGCCCTTCTTTCAGCGTCGGCGTCATAGAAGAACCATAAATCTGCAATACCGGCATCCATAAGGTAGCCACCAGAATCGCAATGGCCGCCACAACCACAAGCGTACCCACGGTGCTTCGCAATACCGAAGCATACCGGGATTTATACTTTTCACGATTCAGCTCCTCTTTCAGCTGACTAAGCTCCTGACTCTGGCCTGATATATAGTCTTTATGTCGTTCAGGCGCAGAAGGAATATTTTTATTCTCCGGCTTCACATCATCCGGAGCGTTGCTGCTATTCTGTTTTTTGTTCAGCTGCTGCAGAAGCTTCTGTTCCGTTTCTGCTTCCAGCTTCAGTTTTCGTTCCGGCAGCCGTACCTTTTTCTTTTTCTCGCGCTCCAGCTCACTGCGCAGCGCCTCCAGGTCAGCAGCCGCTGTTTTTTTATCCTGTTTCATGATTCCTCATCCTTGTTTATCAGCAAGGTTCCCTACAATCAGTTTTCCTCAGCTGCAGCTTCTGCCTGCACTTCCGGCTTTCCGCCAGAAACCGATGCCAGCAGTTCCCGCAGGCCGTGATGTTCGTTATAAAAGGCTTCCAGACGCTGAGATACTTCATCCCAGTACGCCTGCGATTCCGCTTTTGCCTTTGCAAGCATTTCGTCACATTTTTCAGTAGTTTCTGCAATCAGAGCATCTGCTTTTTCGCGGCTTTCCTGTTCCAGCTTTTCACAAATTTCCTGCTGACGCTCGCTCAACAGTTTAATATTATCCAGATACTGCTGGCTTGCTGCCTGCGCCGCTTCAAACACACCATTTAATTTTAAGGATGCATCCGCAATGGAACCGGCTTCTGTAATATCCAGTTCTTTTTTCTGCAGTTTTTCTTCTGTTTCGGTAAGCTTTGCTTTTATCGCTTCTAATTCTTCGCCCTGTGCCACCAGCATTTCCAGCAGATCACCGCGAGACAGTCGTTTTAAATCCCGTTCATTCATATAGGCTGTCCTCCATTTATCTTTATGTACAACAGTTTCTTGTACTGCCGCTTAAAATAAACCTAATCATACATAGTAATTCTACCATTCTTTATATATAACATCAATAATATTTCTTGTAACATTATTGATGTTTTTTTGTAATATTACTTGCAATATTGTTCGAGAAGCAAGATTTTCACGCTGCACCTG
>DAISWV010000185.1:0-3524 GCA_036826195.1 Peptococcaceae bacterium
GCGAAGGACATAATACCGGATACGCCAAGCTGTTCAGAAGTCTGTTCATTAATTGCTACGATACGATAATAGTTCGTAGTACCGCCAACAGGGGAACCATCTACATAAGTGCTGGCAGAAGAAGCGTCTATCAGTTCACCGTCGCTGAAATCAGCGGATGTTGCGCGGTGAATCATATACACAACCTGCTCACCTGCTGCAGGTGTCCATTGCAGTTCTACACTCTGCAGAGAACCGTCGGCTCTGTAGCGGCCGTTGCCGGATAAGGTGATGCTGGCAGCTGCATTGCCGGAATGCACTTCACATTCGGTAGTCAGTTCCAGTGCCGCATCGGCTGGTACAAGGCCATTTATCGGTACCCAGGCTTCTTTACGAACCAGTGCCACTTTCATCTCAGCAGGGCCTGGACAGCCTGCACTCAGCTTCTGGCCGGATACTGGACAGACCGGAGTTTCCTGCCATACATCTGAATAGGATTTTGGTACGTGTTTTGCATTAAACATTTCATTTTTTGTATACTCAGCCGGTGTCATATTGCTTGCCAGTAAACCGGATTTGGTATCGATGGTAACAGTCGTGATACCGGATGGTGCTTTAAAGTTTTCAGCAGGCAGTCCCTGATGGATGGTGTTCATAACCTTGCTGAAGATTGGTGCGGACAGAGTACCCCCGAAGGCGTTGTTGCCCAGTTTTTTCGGAGTATCATAACCAATCCATACAACCCCTACATAATGTTTGGTGTAGCCTGCGAACCAGGCGTCTTTGTTGTCAGAGGTTGTACCGGTTTTACCGGCTGTCTGATGACCGTTTACTTTTGCGCGGGAACCGGTACCGCTGGTAGCAGCATCGGTCAGACAGCTTGTCAGCAGATAAGCGCTCTGTTCACTCATAACCGGTTCTTTTTTTGTATCGTGTTCCCACAGAACTTTGCCGTTCTGGTCGGTAATTTTTCTGATTGCATATGGTTCGATATAAACCCCGCTATTGGCAAATGTGCCGTATGCCCCTGCCATTTCCAGAGGAGAAGCCCCGACGGTTAAACCGCCAAGTGCGGTAGACAGGTTGCGGTCACTGTCTGTCATTTTGGAGAACCCCAGTTTTTTTGCGAATTTGTAGCATTCGTCAATGCCGGTCATTTCCATGGTTTTAACAGCAACAACGTTCAGCGAGGATACAATCCCTTTGCGGATGGTTGTCAGCCCGCTGTAGGTGCGGTTGCTGTTCTGGAATACATGGCCGCTGTAATCTTTTGGATAGTCATCGACCACAGTACCGGGACCGTAGCCAGCTTCAAAGGCCGGTGCATAAACAGCAATCGGTTTGAAAGAGGAACCTGGCTGACGATAGGACTGGGTTGCACGGTTCAGCTCACGAGCTGCCTCCTGATGGCGACCGCCCATAATCCCGCGGATTTCACCGGTTTCCGGATCGGTGACAACCATAGCGGCCTGAATACTTTCGTTCGGGAAGTTGGAATCATTGTTGAACACTTCTTCCATACGTCCCTGAACGGCCGGATCCATAGTGGTGTGAATAATATAGCCGCCGGTATAGAGAGCCATTGCATCGTCCTCCAGTTCCAGAGCAACCAGCGCTTCTTCGATGACATGGTTAATATAGGACTGGTAAGGAGTTTTTCCTTCGTTTGCTTTTGCAGTGACACGTACTTCAGACAACTGGATTTCGGTTGCTTTGTATTGCTCTGCTTCATCTTTTGTGATAAATTCACACTCTGCCATCTGATCCAGAACCAGATTCCGGCGTTTCAGCGCATTTTCCGGGAACCCGATTGGAGACCATCTGGAAGGATTCTGGATACAGCCTGCCAGCATGGCTGCTTCTGGAACGGTCAGCTCGCTGGCGTGTTTCGCGAAGAAATATTCAGCTGCTGCTTCAATCCCGTATGCACCGCCGCCAAAGTAGGCACGGTTCAAATAATGCGTAATGATTTCGTCTTTGCTGTACTCTTTTTCTACTTCCATTGCCAGAATTGCTTCTTTTAATTTTCTGGTGTAGGATTTTTCGGTGCGGTCTAAAAATACCAGCCCGGTCAGCTGCTGGGTGATGGTACTGCCGCCCTGTACAATGCCGCCAGCTTTGATGTTGGCAATCATAGCACCGCCGATACGGATTGGATCCACACCGTTATGGGTGTAGAAACGCTGGTCTTCGATGGCCACTAATGCATTTACTGCATTTGGGGAGATTTCATCGAAATCGACCGGTACACGGTTTTCTCCGGCGTGCAGATTTCCGACGGAATTGTCATCCTTATCAAGGATGGTACTGGTTACCGCATAGCTGTCCAGATTGATGCTGTCTAAGTCTGGAGTATCTTTTGCAATGCTGAAGCATACACCTGCTACAACACCGCATCCGATAATACCGCAGACTACAATTACGGCCAGCAGAATTCGGAACCAGTGAATTTTATATCTGGTTTTTGTTTTCTTTCTTGGAGATGCCTGTTCGCTTCTCTTGTTATCAGTCATAAAAAGACCTCCTTTAATCAACCTATTATATCATATAAGTAGACAATAGGCAAAAGTTTTAGTTAAGTTCTGGTGCATAGTGCAGAAGATGACGGGAATACTAGAAGAAAAAAGGAGAGTGCCATGAAAAAAATCATCTCGCATAAGTTTTTGCAGAAACCGCGAATGTTGTCAGATGCAGGCACTTTTGCGGATTCTTCCGATTCGCTGTCAGAGGCAGAACAGAACGTTTCCGGTATCCTGCTGCAGGATATGGAATGGGTGAAGCGGTATTATGTTCGCTGCAGTGATCTGATTTACCGGCATATTACAATTGGCGGCAGCGAAAAACGACAGGCAGCTGTTTTTTATTTTGACGGCATGACCGACAGCGGTGTCGTACATGATAATATTCTTCAGCCTCTTTTACTAGACGCAGAATTTACCTGGAAGGATGCAGAATCCGAAAATGATTTTCAAAATTATTTTTCGTTTTTAAAAGAACGGCTGCTGCCTGCCGGAGAAATTACAATCATTGATAGTCTGGAACAGGGCTGCTTTTCCATGATGAACGGTGATGTGCTGCTTCTGCTAGATGGCTGCCAGCAGGCTGTTGTGATTGATGCCAAGGGGTTTCCACAGCGGCAGGTAGGCAAAGCAGAAAACGAAGTTGTGCTGCGAGGTCCACAGGAGGCATTTACGGAAGCAATGCGGGTAAATACCGCGCTGATTCGTCGGCATATACGTACCAATCAGTTAAAACTGGAAGAAAAAACACTGGGGCGGTATACACGCACGCAGGTAGCCATTGTTTATCTGGAGGGAATCGTCAATGAAAATATTGTCGCAGAAGTACAGCGCCGCCTGGACCAATTGAAAGATGTAGACAGTATTCTGGATGGAAGCTGCATTGAACAGTATATCGAGGACAGGCCGTTTTCTGTATTCCCGCAGATGCAGTATACGGAACGGCCGGATAAAGTGGCAGCTTCTCTTTTAGAGGGCCGCATTGCACTGATTGTAGATGGTTCACCGAATGTGCTTTTGCTGCCG
>DAISWV010000186.1:0-3523 GCA_036826195.1 Peptococcaceae bacterium
ATAATAAAATCAGGAGAATGATATAACGGACGACAGGAGGGATTTCATGAGTGATAAAGTGAAAAAAAGCAGTCTGTTTCATTTTGGCGTAGCGTTTTATTGTTTTGTGCTGATGTTTTTGATGTTTGCAATAATTAAAAGTTTGCATAGCATGTTTCTAGTACCGGTAACGGAGAGTCTGGGCTTACAGCGAAGCGCCTTCTCTTTGGTATTTACAATAGCTGGTGTATCGTTGGCAGTTGTATTGCCGATTACAACAAAACTTCTGAAAAAGTACCCAACCAGATGGATTATCTGTATTTCGATTCTCATGTCCGCGGGTGGATTTGCATCGTTTGCTTTTGCTAAAAGCATCTGGCAGTTTTATATTCTGGCGATGATAGTTGGTGCGGGTACATCAGGTTGCACGAATATGGTGGCCTCTCTATTGATTAATAACTGGTTTATCCACAAAAAAGGTTCTGTTCTGGCAATTGCTTTTACAGGCAGCGGATTTGGGGCTGCAGTACTTTCACCAGCGCTTACCTGGATTATGGGGGCATTCGGCTGGCAGGCCGCGTATATTTTTAGTGGAATTTTGATGGCAGCAGTCTGTTTACCGTTGACAGTTCTGTTTGGTTATCAGAAACCATCGGAAAAAGATATGCAGCCATATCGTGAAAAAAATGACGATAAGACAGTTGAACACGCAGGCACTGTGCAGGAAAACTGCGGAGGTGCTTTACTGGAAAACATTCGGTGCAAGACGTTTTTCTGGATATATTTTCTTTGTTTGTCCTGTTGGGCTTTGGCTATCGGCGGTATTCATTCGCATATTGCGGCTTATTTGACTGACCAGGGGCATTCAGCAGAGTTTGTAGCGATGATTTATTCGATGATGGCAATCTTTATCATTTGCGGAAAGATTCTTGCAGGAATTATCTATGATAAAAAAGGTATTCGAATAGAAATACTGTTTTTAACTGTGACGCTGGCACTAGCTCTGATATGTCTGCTGGCTGGAAAAAATCCAGTGATGGCGATCTTGTTTGCCTTTTTCTATGGCGGCGGTACTACTTTTAGTAGTGTAGCGGCACCATATTTTACTGGTAGTTTTTATGGACAAAGAGATTATGCTAGTATACTGAGTATTTCTAATATTGCGGTGGTAATTGGTGCAGCAGTTGGGCCGTTTTTATCAGGGAAAGTGTTTGACATTACAGGCGGTTATCAGATTATTTTTACCGTGTATCTTATTCTGCTTGTTATAGCAGCAATGATACTGTATCTATTAAAAAACTATCTAGATAAACGATATCAGGCTCAATGGATGAAAGAAGAATAATAATTGTAAAGGGGCTATGAAAAGCAGAATTTCTTCTAGATAAGAGGTTCTGCTTTTTAAATGTTTGAATGTACAACTGGCAGGGCGATAAATAAAACTAATCAAAGAGTGTGTATGAAAAGAAAACGGTATTTGTTATACAAAGAGCATGCAATATATAATATAGTTAGGCTGAACATGACATAGACAGGAGGGAGTGTATGAATAAAATAAAATCCAAAAGTAGCCTGTATCACTATGGGGTTGCGATTTATGGCTTTATGCTGATGTTTTTTATGTATACTATTGTGAAAAGTCTGCATAGTTTGTTTCTAGTGCCGGTAACAGAGAGCTTGGGAATGGAACGTAGTGCATTCTCACTGATAACAACTATTTTCGGGCTTTCGCTTGCTTTTGCGCTACCGCTAGTTACAAAACTTTTGAAACGCTATCCGGCAAGACCGATTGTTACAGTATGTATTATTATGACTGCTGGAGGTTTTGCGGCATTTTCACTGGCAAGAACCGCATGGCAGTTCTATGTACTGGCATTAATTGTAGGATGTGGGACAGCAGGGTGTACCAATATGGTTGTGGCACTCCTTATCAATAACTGGTTTTATGCAAAACGGGCGTCTGTACTTGGACTTGTACTGACTGGTAGCAGCTTTGGTGTGGCAGTACTATCTCCTGTGTTGACAGCCATTCTGGGCTCTTTTGGCTGGCAGGCTGCGTATGTGTTTAGTGGAGCTTCAATGGCTATCGTATGTCTGCCGATGACATTTCTGTTTGCGTATCAAAAACCGGCAGAACGAGGGTTGGAGCCGTATAATGGGAAAGAAACGGAAAAAACTGACTTTCAGAATGTTGCTCCTAAGGTGAAAGACTCACAGGGACCAGCGATGGAAGATATTCGTGGCAAGCTGTTTTTTTGGATATATCTGATTGCTATGTTTTTTTGGTGCATTGCAATTGGCGGTGTACATCTGCATATTGCGGCCTACCTGACTGATTTGGGACATAGCGCAGGATTTATTGCAATGATATTTTCAGGACAGTCACTTTGCGCTATTGGAGCAAAGCTTGTTGTGGGAGTGGTGTTTGATAAAAAAGGCACCCTTGCCGGGACGATGTTTCTGGCGCTATCGCTAGGATTGGCGCTAATCTGTTTGCTTATGGCCAAAAATCCTGTACTAGCATTGCTGTTTGCTCTGTTTTACGGTGGTGGCTCTATTTTTACTACAATGGGCGTTCCGAATCTGGCAGGAGGATTCTTCGGACAACGCAGTTATGCTGATGTTCTCAGTATGACTAATATTGCCTATGTAATCGGGGCGGCAGTCGGGCCATATGTATCTGGCAAGGTGTTTGATATAACTGGCAGTTATCAGTTGATTTTTACGATATATTTTACATTGTTTGTAGTGGCTGCTGTTACGGCCTGTGTATTGAAAGTGTATCTGGATAAGCGCTATCGGAAAGAATGGTTTGGCGATTTGTAAAAAACAGAATGTTTCGAAAGTCTAATATAAATACCCTTTTTAAAACGGTAAAAGCCTGTGGATACAATTGTCCACAGGCTTTTGCTGTTTATGAGTAAAAAGTGATATTGAGTGCGAAGGAAGTTACATAAAATTCAGATAAGAGTGCAGATGATGCAGTAAAATCAAACGGATTTCTTCCGGTATATTCTGATTGCTGAAAAGAACCAGAGAAGCTTTGCATTCTGTTTCGAGCGGAACGAATGTTACCCTGCTGTGATCAATTGATGTTAGGGGCTTATCTTTACCGAGCGATACAGTAAGAAATGCTCCTAATCCCTGATAAATATAAGAATGCATCAGTGAAATTACTGGAGAGTCTAAAATCAACTGTCCGATATTATTATCAATCATTTTCTGCTCAATTTGAAATGCTATTGGTACAGATTTATTGAAAGAAACCAGAGAAACTGGATCGTTAGTATAAGGTTTTTCCAGATAAATTGGCCCAGTAGGTAGAAATTCTGCTGTTTTAGACATTGTGAGAGAAAATTGAATTTCACACAGTGTATCGAATTGTATGTCGGGATATTGGTTTAATATAATATCTCGATCTTTGTTATATATATAGTAAAAACAAATACCTAATACAGGTATGACAATGACGACAAATAAAAATAACTTTAAAAATTTCGTCAATATTTTATAAAGAAGCATCAGTCCAATGATAATTAATGAT
>DAISWV010000187.1:0-3519 GCA_036826195.1 Peptococcaceae bacterium
CTTTCCAGTGTGTTTTTCATTAACATGGTGATGGTCATAGGGCCTACGCCGCCCGGTACTGGTGTCAGCCAGCAGTCGCGGCCTTCCAGGCTTGCACGGTCCACATCGCCGGCCATTTTGCCATCCGGTAAACGGTTGATACCTACGTCAATAACAACTGCACCGTCTTTAATCATATCACCGGTAATAAAGTTCGCTCTGCCGATTGCCGCTACTACGATATCGGCTGCCAGCAGCTCCTCTTTCAGATTTCTGGTTTTAGAATGGCAAATGGTTACGGTTGCATTTTCCCGCAACAGCATCATAGCCACTGGTTTGCCCACAATATTGCTGCGGCCTACAACAACCGCTTTTTTGCCGGTAATATCGATACCGCTTTCTTTGATTAACTCAATGCAGCCTTTCGGTGTGCATGGTTCAAAAGCAGGTTCCCCGATTAACAGCGAGCCGAGATTTTCCGGCAGGAAGCCATCCACGTCTTTTTTCGGGCTGATAGCATGAATAACAGCCTTTTCATCAATATGTTTCGGCACTGGCAGCTGAACCAGCAGGCCGTGAATTTTTTCATCGTTATTTAAGCGTTCAATCAGGTTCAGCAAGTCTTCCTGCGAGGTATCTTCCGGCAGACGATGCACTTCGGAATAAAAGCCGACCTCATGGCAGGCCTTTTCTTTATTGCGTACATAAACCTGACTTGCAGGGTCTTCCCCAACTAAAATGACTGCAAGCCCCGGAGTAATGCCCTGTGTTTTCAGTTCCTCCACAGCCTGTTTGATTTCTTCGCGGCGTTTCTGCGCCAGCTGTTTCCCGTCAATTAATTTCAGCATACTTAAACGTTCTCCTTATCTATCAATAGCCATATAAACGGCATGTTATCATATCTTCTTTATTTTATACCATCCGCCTGAAGCGTGCAACCATATTTATTTTGCTTTTTGTGCCATTTTCCAGTATAATGAATCATCGAAACGATATCAAATTGCACGAATATAAATTGCACCTGTAACAGATTTTTTACATCGGCACTGCCGATTCAGAAAGGAGCCCTTTTTATGTGGCGTAAACTCAACAAGCCGCTTCTGGCTAAAATCCGCAGAGCCAGCCGCGAATACGGACTCATTCAGCCTTATGATAAAATCGCAGTCGGATTATCCGGCGGCAAAGACAGTACCGTTATGCTCTATGCGCTGTCCGTTCTGCAGAAAACCCTGCCCTTCCCTTTTGAACTGGTGGGCATCTCACTGGATGTGGGATGGAATAACGATTACGAGCTGGTCGGCCGTTACTGCCGGGAACTCGGCATTCCGTTTCATCTGGAAGAAACGCAGATTGGCCGTATCGTATACGAGGAACGCAAGGAATCCAGCCCGTGCTCGCTTTGTGCCAATATGCGCCGCGGTGCGATCAATACACTGGCAAAAAAACTGGGCTGCAACAAAGTGGCACTGGGACACCATTTAGACGATGCTCTGGAAACCTTCCTGATGAGTATGGTGTTTGAAGGCCGTATGCATACCTTTATGCCGCGCACCTATCTGAGCCGTGCCGATATCACCGTGATTCGCCCGATGATTTATGTATATGAAAAAGATATTGTCTCTATCGCAAATAAATTAGAGCTGCCGGTGGTGCCAAACAACTGCCCGGCCGACGGCATCACAAAACGCACCACCATGAAAGAGGAAATGGCGCGCTTTGAAGCCATGAACAGCACTGTGCGGGAGCGCATGCTGAACGCCATTACCACTACCCTGTGGGCACCGCTCATGCTGCCGGAAGAAGAACAGGTTATGAAGCCAATCAAAAAAATGCTTGCGCAGAACGGCGAAGAAAACGCTGCTTCAATTCCTCTGCAGCAGCAGCCGGAAACAGACATCTCTGCACAGAGCCTGATAGAACAATAAAAAGAACAATAAAAAAAACAATAATTAAAAACAGCACACGCAAAGCCGGGCAGACGGAACGTATTCATTCTGCCCGGCTTTTTTTATTGCCCTGCACAATTTATAAATCATTCCTCCATCCATTATTTTTTTATACCTCCAGAAGGCCGCTTTTCCCTATAAATCTCTTGTGTTTTGCCCCTGTTATCTCGTATAATAAATAAGTTAAAGTATTTTTACTGATTCAGATAACCGCTGCTATTCTGCAGCTGTTTTAAGGAGGATATTACAAGTATGAACGCATTAGAAAACAGCCAGATTCGCGATATTGCACTGGCACCAAAAGGTCACGATAAAATCAACTGGGTAAAAAACCATATGCCGATTCTAAATCAGCTGGAAGACGAGTTCCGCCGCACTCAGCCGTTTGCCGGCAAAAAAGTGGCAATCTGCCTGCACTTAGAAGCAAAAACCGCTTATCTGGCACTGGTAATCCAGGCCGGCGGCGCAGATGTTTCGGTAGCGGCAAGCAACCCGTTATCCACACAGGATGATGTTGTTGCAGCTCTGGTAGATTCCGGTGTAACCGCATTTGCATGGCACGGTGCAACCGATGAAGAATATTTCGGCCACATTGATGCCCTGATTCACACAAAACCAGATTTATTCATTGACGACGGCGGCGACATGACCAGCCTGTTCCACAGCAAATATCCGGAACTGTTAGAAAACATCATGGGCGGTGCAGAAGAAACCACCACCGGTATTATCCGTCTGCGCTCCATGGCAAATGACGGCGCTCTGAAAATCCCGATGATTGCTGTAAACGACGCTATGACTAAATATTTCTTTGATAACCGTTATGGTACCGGTCAGTCCTCCTGGGATGCTATCATGCGTACCACCAACCTGGTAGTAGCCGGTAAAACCGCTGTTATCGCAGGCTACGGCTGGTGCGGCAAAGGCGCTGCTATGCGTGCAAAAGGGCTGGGCGCCAAAGTAATCGTAACAGAAGTAGACCCTATCAAAGCAATCGAAGCTATCATGGACGGCTTCCAGGTAATGAAAATGGTAGATGCAGCTCCTCTGGGCGACTTCTTCCTGACCGTTACCGGCGACAAAAAAGTAATCACCGAAGAGCATTTCGCTGTTATGAAAGACAAAGCGATTTTAGCAAATGCCGGCCACTTTGATGTGGAAATCGATAAAGAAGCGCTGAACAGATTAAGCGTAAAACACGGCCAGACCAAACCAAACATCGAAGAGTTCCATTTTGCTGACGGCCGCAAAGTATATCTGCTGGGCGAAGGCCGTCTGGTAAACCTGGCAGCAGGCGACGGGCATCCGGCAGAAATTATGGACCTCACCTTTGCGCTGCAGGCATTAAGTTTAGAATATGTACTGAATAACCCGGGCCTTGCAAATACCGTACACTCCGTTCCGAAAGAAATTGATGAACGCGTGGCAAAAATCAAACTGCAGGCATTAAACGTAAGCATTGATACATTAACTGCAGAACAGCAGGAATATCTGAGCAGCTGGCAGCTGTAAACGTCAGAACAGAACGGGAGGGAATTTCCCTTGCTGAAATTATCGTTTGTATGTCTGGACACGGAAACCACCGGTTTAGACGAAA
>DAISWV010000188.1:0-3464 GCA_036826195.1 Peptococcaceae bacterium
AATCTCTGTACTGGGTAACGAACAGCCGATGGTTTCGGTGCCGGGTGAAATTGTTGCAAGCAATGAGTTTTACGATTACAAGGCAAAATATATTGATAATAAATCAGTATCGGTGATTCCGGCGGATATCCCTGCGGATATCACAGCAGAAATCCAGGCTCTGGCAGTGGAAACCTATCAGGCACTGGAATGTGAAGGCTTTGCCCGTGTAGACTTTTTTATCGACCGGGATAACGGCAGTATTTATCTGAACGAGGTAAACACTCTGCCTGGCTTTACCGAAATCAGCATGTATCCAAAGATGTGGGAAGCGGCAGGGCTTCCGTATGATAAACTGCTGGCAAAATTAATTGAACTGGCGGAAGAACGTTTTGCAGACCGTGCAAAAAATTCGATTGACTGCTAAGAATAAGAACGCAGGAAATAAAAATCGAACAGATTTTCTTTTTATCTGGTAAATTCTGTTGACAGCGGCACTAATCTGCTTTATAATACATTCATAAATACAAACATACATTTGCAAAAAAGCATGAAATTTGTCGAAAAACAGAATGATGCTCCTGTCAGAATACAAGATGGGACATTTACACAATGGTTGGGATAATGGAGGATGCGTATGGCAGACGTTAGAAATAATCAGGACAGAGCAGCGGCTCTGGAAAATGCATTAAAACAGATTGACCGTCAGTTCGGGAAGGGTACTCTGATGCGCCTTGGTGATCAGGAAAAACTGGAAATGGAAGTAATCCATACCGGTTCGATTGCACTGGACAGCGCATTAGGGGTAGGCGGTGTGCCAAAAGGCAGAATTATTGAAATCTACGGGCCGGAATCTTCCGGTAAAACCACCGTTGCTCTGCACATTGTGGCAGAATGTCAGAAAGAGGGCGGCATTGCGGCATTTATCGATGCGGAGCATGCGCTGGATCCTGTTTATGCGCGTAAAATCGGTGTGGATGTGGACAACCTTTTAGTGAGCCAGCCGGATTATGGTGAACAGGCGCTGGAAATCTGCGATGCACTGGCACGCAGCGGCGCGGTGGATATTATTGTAGTGGACTCGGTTGCGGCACTGACACCTCGTGCAGAAATTGAGGGCGAAATGGGGGATTCCCATGTGGGGCTGTTAGCTCGTTTAATGAGCCAGGCGCTGCGCAAAATGACTGCCAGCATCAGCAAAAACAACACCACTATGATTTTTATCAACCAGGTGCGTGAAAAAATCGGCGTTATGTACGGCAATCCGGAAACAACCACCGGCGGCCGTGCGCTGAAATTCTTCTCCTCTGTCCGTATGGAGGTTCGCAAAGGCGAAGCTTTAAAACGTGGCAGTGAGGTTGTGGGCAACCGCACAAAAGTGAAAGTGGTAAAAAACAAAGTGGCGCCTCCGTTCAAAACAGTAGAGTTTGATATTATGTACGGCGAAGGGATTTCCAACGAAGGCAGCATCGTGGATGTTGGTGTAGAACTGGAAATTATCCGCAAGAGCGGTGCATGGTATTCCTATGAAGGCGAAAAAATCGGCCAGGGCCGTGACAATGCCAAGGAATATCTGAAAGCCAATCCGGAAACCAGAGCAGAAATTGAAGAAAAAATCCGTCAGCGCTCCCAGAACATCGGTATGGTAGTAGAAGTGCAGGAAGACGATGACGATTTCTTTGATGCTGAGTAAGGCCTGTTATGAAACAGATTGATATAATGGATTTTCAGGAGCCGGAGGAGTTTTCCTCCGGCTTTGGTGATGCTGAAAAACAGATGGAGCAGGCAAAACAGGCCGGGCTTAAATATGTGGCCAGCCGTATGCGAACCTGTCGTGAGGTTGGAGAGTATCTGCAGAAAAAGGGGTATGACCACGAAGTGGCACAGGCTGTGATTGCTTTTTTAGAAGCGTATCATTATCTGGATGATGCAGCCTACTGCAAAAGCTGGATTCATGACCGGATGGAGTTTCATCCATGCGGGCGACAGAAAATGGCCATGGAACTGGCAAAAAAAATTACCGACAGGGCGCTGGTTCGGGCAAGTCTGGAAGAATATTTTACGGAAGAGGCGGAACTGGAACTGGCGATGGCAGCAGCCTTAAAAAAAATCGGCAGCGGCCGTACTGCCATTAAGCGTGATCAGCTGGCAAGGTTTCTCTATACAAAAGGATTCGGCAGTGCTGTGGTAAATCGTGTTCTGCAGGAGGATACTGTGCGCGAACGGCTTTGCAGAAAAAACAGAATGGAGCCGGATATGCCGGAGGAAGACTGGTAAAAATAAAAATGCCGTATAAAGACGGTGCAGAAGTATGTAAAAAAACGGTTATAATAATTTTTAAGTTTTAATATGCTACTTGACAGGTGATACTGGAACTTATAAAATTATATAGATAAGAGTTTTTGTCTGAAATTGCACCTGTCTCCGGCAGGTTGTATATATAAACTTGTAGCATGGTTGATTATGTAATAAACATATAGATAGATTACTGTGAACTGCATATTTATATATGAATGGGAGTGGTCTGCCTGTTTTTAGGCTGACCGTTGCTTTGCAATTTCAGCAAATCGGAATTCCGGTTTGCTTTTTTTGTTGTTTTTCCGGTATTCCGAGGGTTCTGTTATTACAATGTTTAACCAAATTTTTAGAGAAGTATGAACGAAAGGAGGAACTGCGAACAATATGACCACGATTATTTATATCATTATTGCTGCTGTAATTGGTCTGGCAGCTGGCTATATTGTGAGAAAACAGGTTGGCGAATCCAAAATCAAGTCTGCAGAAGAAGAAGCAGCGCGCATTATGGAGGAAGCCACCAGAAATACCGATGCCATCCGTAAAGAAGCAATGCTGGAGGCAAAGGATGAAGCTTACCGGATTCGCAATGAGGCAGAACAGGAAGTCAAAGAACGCCGTGCAGAACTGCAGCGTTCCGAAAAACGCCTGATTCAGAAAGAAGAATCCATGGACCGCAAGTATGAAGCTCTGGAACAGAAAGAGCATAACATGCAGAAAACAGAGGCGCAGATTGAAAAAATCAAAGCTAATGTGGAAGCTCTGCATGCAAAACAGGAAGCCGAACTGGAACGTCTGGCCGGGTTAACCTCGGAAGAAGCCAGAGAACAGCTTCTGAGTAAAGTGGAAGAAGAAATTTCGCATGAAACTGCAATCATGATCAAAGACATGGAGGCAGCTGCAAAAGAAACTGCTGATAAAAAAGCAAGAGAAATCATCTCTCTGGCAATTCAGCGCTGTGCGGCTGACCATGTGGCAGAGACAACTGTATCCGTTGTTGCACTTCCAAACGATGAAATGAAAGGCCGTATCATCGGGCGTGAAGGCCGTAATATCCGGACTCTGGAAACTCTGACCGGTATTGATTTAATCATCGATGATACACCGGAAGCAGTTATTCTGTCCGGTTTTGATCCAATCCGCCGTGACATTGCACGTGTGGCTCTGGAAAAACTGATTGTAGACGGACG
>DAISWV010000189.1:0-3459 GCA_036826195.1 Peptococcaceae bacterium
GGTACAGTTTAATCTGACAAGTCAGAGTATTTTTGTGGATATGGGGGAAATTGCAAAAGGTTATTTTATTCCACTGCTTGCCATAACTGCTGTAGTGCTTCTGTTTACCGGAGCGGCAGGTGTGCTGCCGGCTATACAGAAGGTGGAAACTCTGCAGGAGCGAAAAATGGTTTTCTGGTGCATTTTGCTGGCGGCTCTGGCGCTGGATGTTCTGGCAAACTGGACGCTGGTGCATGAGGATATGTGGCGGTATTTTATTCTTTCACGGCCGGTTCGGGGCGCGTGCCTGTTGTATGAACTGATGATTCTCTGTTTATTTTTTACAGAAAACGGCTGGCAGCGGTATCAGATGATGAAGAACGTAGAAAAACTATAATTGCCGGGGCGGATTCGGTGGCACGTGGTATTGATGAGTATTATGCGTCTGAGGCGTTTTTTGAGGAAGGAGAAACAGAAATAAGATAGAAAGTATATGATATAATTCAGAAAAAGGTGGTGGATTCTATGAACTTCTTTGAAAAAATCACTGATAAACTCTGTTTAGGGGAGAAGGGGATAAAGGATGTGCTTGGGCTGGTTCTGATTATCGGGGTTATGGCTGGTGCAGCTTTAGCCAATGCCGATGCGGGGATGTGGGGCGTTGCCGGTGCGCGGAATCTGCTTGTTTCGGTGCTGTATATTCTGTTCTGGATTGCGTTTCCAAAGCTGTTTGGCAAAAGCCGCTTTTTGATGAAGGCAGGGTATGTTATCAGTATTTGTACATTGATTGCGGCTGTCTGCTGTTCTGTTCATATTCTGGCACCTGGTGAAGGAATTCTTTACTGGCTTGTGTTTTTTCTTGCGCTGGCAGGGCTTGTAACAACGGTACCGTTTTTTGGACTAACGGTTTTTGGTCATGGAACAAACGGGATATTTGAGATTTATTATCCGCTGCTGGCATTGTTTGCGCTTGTCTGGGTGCTGTATATGCGATATTTCATAAAAAAGAATAACTGATTATATAGTGGCGTATTCTGCAAAATGGATGCGCTTTTTTGCTGCTTGGGAAAATGAATTTAAACCAATCTGATTTTAAAAACTAGATTAAAAGATTTGTAGGATTGCTTGCGGTACTGGAAGAGAACTGCTATAATGATGCTAAATGAGTATAAAACAAGGGAGATATACCTATGAAATTTAAAATTGTAGCTGATTCTGCGTCGGATATGCTGACACTGGATGGTGTTCCATTTACAGCGGTTCCGTTAAAAATTAATACATCGGCAAAAGAATATGTGGATAATGCGTCGTTAGATGTTGATAGCATGGTAGCTGATTTATTAAAATACAAAGGCAAATCCGGTACTGCGTGTCCTGGGCCAGGTGAATGGATGGAAGCCTTTGAAGATGCGGAATATGTATTCTGTGTAACCATTACCAGTAATCTGTCGGGCAGTTATAATGCAGCCTGTGTGGCGAAGGATGAATACGAAAAAACACATCCGGGCAGAAAGGTATATATTGTGGATTCCCTGTCTGCCGGTTCCGAAATGTGGCTTTTAGTGGAAAAACTGCGGGAACTGATTCTGGATGGTTATAGTTTCGATGAAATCTGCCAGAAAATTGCAGCCTACAATCAGCACACCCATATGGTATTCTCTCTGGAATCGATTCAGAATCTGGCAAACAATGGCCGTGTAAATCCAGCCATTGCAAAAATCGTAGGCCTGCTGGGCATTCGGATGGTCGGCATTGCGGAAGATGGCCGCCTGGCACAGAAGGATAAAAGCCGCGGCGAGAAAAAAGCTATTGCCGATGTTCTGAAAAATATGAAAGAACAGGGCTATGCCGGCAATAAGGTATTAATCCATCACTGTCAGAATGAACCGGCTGCAAAAGAGCTGAAAAAGCAGCTGCTGCAGATGTATCCGGGTGCAGATATCCGCATCGGGAAAACTCGCGGGCTGTGCAGCTTTTATGCAGAGAAAGGCGGCCTGATGGCAGGCTTTGAAGACGGTCAGGCATAAAAATAGAAACACAGACATTTAGATATTCAGTTGATAAAACACAGCGGATGCGGCATCCCCCCTTTTTGTCGTATCGGCTGTGTTTTATTTTACAGAAATCCCTTGTCAAGAGCAGAGCAAACAGGTAAACTGAAAGAGGACCGGGCGCGGTATATCCGGCGCAAACGGTCAAAAACAGCAATCATAGATTCTTACTGAGGTGACGACAATGAAAATAGCAGTGGTAGGATTAGGGCTGATTGGCGGCTCGTTCTGTAAAGCCATTAAAGCATATACAAATCATACCTGTTTTGGTGTAGGGCGTGATTTAAACAGCAAGTCGGTGCAGATGGCACTGCACGATGATGCTATTGATAAAGCCATTATTCCGGAGGAACTGGGGGAGGCGGATTTAAGTATTATCTGCCTGCATCCGCAGGGGATTATCCGGTTCATTAAGGAGAATGCGCAGTATTTCCGGCCGGGTAGCATCGTAATTGATGCCGGCGGTGTAAAAGAAAGCATTGTAAGCGAAGTAGATTCTATTCTGAAAGAACGCGGCGTTATTTTTATCGGCTGTCATCCGATGGCTGGTCGTGAATTTTCTGGCTATGCATACTCTCTGCCTGATTTATACAAAGGTGCCAGCATTATTTTTACTCCGTCGGATTATGTGCCGGAGGAGGCAAAAAAAGTTGTGGAGCAGCTGGCCCGTGACTTAAAATTCGGTCGTGTCGTATATACGACGCCAGAGGAGCACGACCAGAATATTGCATTTACATCGCAGCTGGCCCATGTGGTGTCCAGTGCGTATATCAAAAGCCCGACTATGCGTAAAGAAAGCGGGTTCAGTGCTGGCAGCTTTAAAGACCTGACTCGTGTAGCAAAGCTGAATGAGGATATGTGGACCGAACTGTTTCTGATGAATCAGAAAGCGCTGCTTTATGAAGTGGATACCATTATTCACTCGCTGCAGGAATATCGGAATGTGCTGGCAGAGGCTGATGCCGAAGGGCTGCACGCACTGCTGCGCGATGGCCGCATCTTAAAAGAGTGGAGCCTGGCCCATTCTATCCAGGAAGAAGGCTGAAACTGCCAGCGGAAATGATGCGACAACTGTAGGAAAAGTGTTTCTTTTTCTGTGCGGCTGTGGTATTATGGAGACAGATATTATGTATGTGATGTCAGCTGATTCTGAATATGACATACAGTTTGTTCGGATGAAATAAAAATCAAGCGAGGGTATGCGTATGGTGCAGATTATTACCGATTCTTCCGCGTTAATTACACGGGCAGAAGGCAAGGAACAGGGTATTGAAGTAATTCCTCTGAGTGTAAACATCCTGGATGAGGAATACAGAGATTTAGAAGTAGACTTAGATCATTTTTACGGCCAGATTCAAAAAGGCGGTGTGCCGAGAAGTTCCCAGCCGCCAATCGGCGAGTTTGTGGAAGCCTACAAAAAATATGCCGG
>DAISWV010000190.1:0-3447 GCA_036826195.1 Peptococcaceae bacterium
GGCTGGTATATGCTGCTGTTTTCCTGAGATTTTTCTATCCGGGCAGATTCGGTCTGAACCCTTTTGCTGAGAACTTTCACATAGAAAGACCTGTATACGGTGTTAGAATATACGACACCATATACAGGTCTTTTTAAATACTGCTCTTTACCGGGGAAATACCAGTCTTTCACCAAATACCTGCTGAAGCAGCAGTAAAAATTCACGACTTTCCAGCGGCTCTGCTATACGCAGAAAAATACGCTGCGGCAGAAGGGTAATCAGAATACTCATGATTAAATCATTGCTGCTGATATCGGCAATTTCTTCTTCCATTAATGATTCTGTATAAATGCGCTTTAAATCATTGCCCCATTCATCTTTCAGAGTAAAATCCCTGTTTTTCATCGTCAGATGGGCCTCTTCTAACAGCGGCGGCTGCACTGCCACAAAAAATCGCAGCAGCTCTATAAAGTCCTCCTGTTCCAGTTCCTCCTCCAGTCGATGATACTCTTCTTCCAGAATTCTCTGCTGTATCCGTTTCAGTTTCGGTGCCGCAAATCGCAGATAACCATGTATATTAAATGCATGCTGCTGTTTCATCATCTGTTCAATATCCCGGCGGATAATCAGACGCAGCTGCGGCTCCAGTTTTTCCATTCGCCGCTTTGCCTGCTGCCGGAACATCACATAATCGCCCGGCTCCAGCAATTCCCGGTAATAACGGCCTTCCTCCTGAAGAATCCAGTGCACACTTTCCTGAAACGTCACCGTTTCCATCAGGTCATAGATATCCGCATCCTGTTCTGCCTGCAGCCACACTCTGTCATAACCATAACGACGCAACAGACCAATAACCGCATGGCCGTCTTCTACCCAGTCCTGCAGCATCGGGCTGCGGCTGAATGCACCGGCAGGGATATCAAAAAAAATATTTTGCATCTGCACCAGCTCCTCGCAACTATTCTACGATATTCTATGAAAGATATGACGGATGTTTCTTTCCAATTGTCTTTTTTGAAAAAAGTGCTATACTGAAGTAAGATGTTTCATCGTATGTATTGCTTAAATATCTTTCCTGCTAAAGGAAGCTATCTTATTCAGAAAAGAGTGACCATTATGACAAACGAACAAAAAACTTTATCCTGTATTGACTGTGCAGTCAAAGCATGCAAAAAAGGCGAGGCAGAAAAATACCCGGACTTCTGTCTGACAAAAAACATAAATCCGGACATTCTGCAGGAATCACTGGCCTGCTACAGTGAAGAAGAAAACCAGCGTGTTATGTTTACGGCAGCCGGTGTTGAATCCGATTTTTACGGAAAAATGACCCGTGTAGAGGAAACCGTGGAATTTGCAAAACGTATCGGGGCCAAAAAAATCGGTATTGCTACCTGTCTGGGGCTGTTAGAAGAATCCAAAATTTTTGCAAAACTGCTGCGCAAAAAAGGATTTGAAGTATACGGCATCTGCTGCAAAACCGGCGCTGTACTGAAAACAGAAATCGGTATTCCGGAAAAATGCGAAAACAGCGGCGCAACCATGTGCAACCCGATTCTGCAGGCAAAAATGCTGAATGCAGAACAGACCGACCTGAATGTATCCATCGGCTTATGTGTAGGCCATGACAGTCTGTTCAACAAATATTCCGATGCACTGGTAACCACTCTGGTGGCAAAAGACCGTGTAACCGGTCATAACCCTTGTGCAGTTCTGTATAATATGCATCATTACTATAAAGGCCTGATGGAAGACAAATAAACTGCCTGCATGTTCCTGCCCGACACCATAGCTGTCGGGCATTTTTTGTGAGAATATGTTAACATTGTCCATGCAGGATACACACACTGTATACACATTTCCACGACCGGTAGAATTTCATTGACGAAAACCTATATCCCTGTTAAAATAGGAATATTGAGTTCATTATAGAAAGGGTTTTATTTTTATGGAAACATTTGCAAGTATTGTTAGTACAATCAGCGGATGGCTATACGGCTATATTCTGATTGCTCTGCTTATCGGGGCAGGGTTGTATTTTACGGTTCGAACCGGTTTTGTTCAGCTTCGTCTTCTGGGAGAATCTATCCGGGTAATCAAAGAACCGCGTAAAGACCGGGATGCTATTTCTTCCTTCCAGGCCCTGATGGTTTCTACTGCTTCCCGTGTTGGTACCGGGAATATTGTAGGGGTTACAGGGGCAATCATCGCCGGCGGCCCGGGCGCTGTGTTCTGGATGTGGCTTATCGCTCTGGTTGGCGGTGCATCTGCATTCGTGGAATCTACACTGGCTCAGATTTACAAAAAAAGAGGCGAAAATGGTTCCTACGGGGGGCCTGCCTACTATATCAAACAGGCACTGCATTCCCCTGCACTGGGCGGTGCTTTCGCAATTGCTCTGATTCTGACCTACATGGGCGGTTTCAATGCGCTTGCATCCTACAATATGACCGACTTCGTAAAAGCATACCTGCCTGGTGAAAGCGCAACACTGATTATCGGTGCTGTGATTGCGCTGCTGGCTGCGCTGGTTATTTTGGGCGGCGGAAAACGTATCTCTAAAGTAACACAGGTTGTCGTACCGTTTATGGCAATGCTGTATATCGGTGTAGCACTGGTTGTTGTAATTTTAAACATCGAAAATCTGCCGGTTATGTTCCAGCTGATTTTCAGCGAAGCATTTAACCCACAGTCTGCATTTGGCGGCTTAATGGGGGCTGCTATGATGAATGGTATTAAACGCGGTCTGTATTCCAACGAAGCTGGTATTGGTTCTGCTCCAAACGCTGCGGCTTCTGCTGATGTTTCCCATCCGGTAAAACAGGGTCTGGTTCAGATGCTGTCGGTATTCCTGGATACTCTGGTAATCTGTACTGCTACCGCATTTATGATTCTGTGTACCAATCTGGATGCTTCCCTGTATATCGATGCAGCCGGCAATACTATGAACGCTGCCTATATTCAGGATTCTCTGGTGGCCAACTTTGGCGCATTCGGCAGCTTCTTCATTACAGCTGCACTGGCACTGTTTGCTTACACCACTCTGATTGGGAACTATTTCTACGCAGAAATGAATATCAGCTATCTGTATAAAAACGCACAGAACAACAAAACCTTTATGTTCTGCTATCGTCTGCTGGCAGTTGTAATCATTTTCATCGGTGCACAGTTCAGCGCCGGTCTGGCATGGGACTTAGCCGATGTACTGATGGGCTTTATGGCACTGATTAACGTTCCTGTCTGCCTGATTCTGGGCGGTACTGCATTTAAAGCACTGGACGATTACATCAAACAGCGCAAAGAAGGCAAAGACCCTGTATTTAAAGCAGCCGATATCGGTATCTATGACACTGACTACTGGAAATAAACATTTTTTACAGTAAACTCTTCTATTCAAACTGAAAACACAAGTACCCCCTGCCTTTTTCGACAGGGGTTCGTAAGAAAATAATATTGTAATTTTTAGGA
>DAISWV010000191.1:0-3384 GCA_036826195.1 Peptococcaceae bacterium
CAGCTGAAAGCGAAGCCTGCGGTACAACTGTTTCCAGCCGATATTCCTCTGCATATTCCATCCGGCCATTCTCGCCGATAAACGGATGCGTACCCTCTCCCGGCAGGAATGTACCGGTACCTTTCGCCTGGAATGTACATCCGCTGTAATTGCCAATGCATCCGGCACCGGCATCACACATCGCCTGACGCACAATTTCCTCATAACCCAGCGGAACATACACAACCACTTTATAACAGATGTCTTTCTGCAAATCCGCTAGAGGGCGAACATTCTCCAGCTGCAGGAACTCAGCCAGCACATCATTGACGCCGCCTTTTGCAATGTCCATATTAGTATGTGTGCAATACAGATTCACATCGTTGCGGATTAATTTTAACAGCGAGCGGCCTGTGGCAGTATCGCTGTTAATCTGTTTCATTGAGCGAAAAATCAGCGGGTGATGCGTCAGCAGCATATCAACACCTGCTTTCACAGCAGCATTGACTGCATCCTCACCCGGCGACAGGGCAACCATAATTTTGCTGATTTCCTTATTGCGATCCCCTGCATGCAAACCGACATTATCCCATTCCTCTGCATAATGCACCGGAGCCCACTGCTCCAGTAATTCTAAGAAAGACTGACACCTAATCGACATTTAATCACCCCGTTAACATCTTCCCATTTACGTTTTATCTGCTGCTCTTTGCGGCGGCTTTCTTCACTGTCACTCTTTGCCAGCTGAGCCAGCACCATTTGCGCTTTATCCCACTCTTCACTGATATATAAACCCAGAAGCGGATGCTGCTGTTTCAGCAGTTCCGGACCTAAAAACAGCTCCACCGGCGTCATAGAATTTAAATTCCGGCCGGGCTCCATGGCAATAATCACCGAAAACCGGTCATTTTCCCGCACTAATTCTTCCTGAACAATATGCCAGCGATTTTTTTCCGCCCAGATCCGTACCGCTTCTGCTCCCACATTTGGCTGCAGAATAATACGCTTCAGTTTATCCACCACCAAAGGAGCCGCATCCAGAATCTCAATCATCAGGCTTCCGCCCATACCGGCGATGGTCACGACATCCACTTCGCCAGGCTCTATTACCGCCAGCCCATTTCCAAGCCGTGTGCCGACAACATCCGCTACGCCGTAATCCATCACATTTTTCTGTGCCAGCGCCAGCGGCTGGGCATTGATATCACAGGCAAACACTTTAACAGCCTGTCCTTTCTGCGCAAGATAACAGGGCAGAAATCCATGGTCCGTGCCGATATCCGCTACGCAAGCTCCCTGTGGTACAAAATCAGCAATCGCCTGTAGCCGCTGCGACAATTTAATCATCCTTCTCATCCTCCTCATAGGCCAGTATATCAGCCGGCTGGCAATCCAGCGCTTTGCAGATCTGTTCCAGCGTAGAAAACCGTATTGCTTTGGCCTTGTTATTTTTTAATATAGACAGATTGGCTGGTGTAATCCCAATCCGTTCGGCTAACTCCCCGGATGACATTTTTCGTTTGGCCATCATGACATCCAGATTCACTACAATCGGCATTTCCACCACTCCTTTCCGTAACGGTCATGCATAGTTATATCCCGCGATTGACTAGATTGTATAATCATTTTCCTCTTTGATAGCAATGGCTTCTGCCAGCATATTTTTAATCACGCGTGCAAACAGCCCCAGAAACCCGATAACCCCCGATGCAAAAATCAGCACCGGCCACAGACATGCCCCAACCAGCAAAAATACTGCCGCAAAAAAACAGGCCCAGGAAGTTAACCGCAAAGCGGCTGTATTCTCAACAGCAAATACGATTCCTCGCTGAATGTTGCACAGCATTTTATGGAGCCCATGCAGCGCCAGCAGCACCGGCACAAATACCAGATAAAATAGAACAAGCGCTGCAATCTCCCGGCATAAAACCGGAACTACAACCGCTGCAGCAGCCCAGAACAGCAGTGCAATGCGAATCCACCAGGCTGTCAGCAGTAGGGATTTTGAATGATTCCACATAAAACAACCTCCCGCAAAATTATGAAAACGCCGCAAAACCGGCAGCGACATCTTTTTACACTTTTTATTGTAAAAAACAAGTTATCGTTTGTCAATTATCCCTTATCGTGAAACGATAAAATAGGTTCTGCAACATTTCTGCTTTTTCGGAATATATCTATACTGTTTCACATTTTAATCCAGATTATCAGAAAGGAGGCATACAAAAATGAGCCCCGAATTAAATGCGTTTCAAAAAAAGCTGGACAGTTGTCAGCAGGAATTTCTCCAGCTGCTGCATGAATATGCACATCTTCGCAGAATTTCACCGCGTGTACGGGCAGAGGCTGCTAAAATGCTGGAACAGTATCTGATTCGTATGCATCACATGATAAAGCAGGTAAATCAGGAATACCACGATGATTTGCTGCAGGGAATCTCTCTTTTGAAAATAAAAATGATGTAGTCTAATCTAATAAAAAAGTCATAATTTTTTTACAGAAAGTATTTCACGCTTGTAAACATGGGGCAGGATGTGATATACTATGTATGAAGATACTGCAGCAATATTTATTATCGCTGTGGATACACCTTCGAACCATTACCCACTACTTAACAGAAAGAGCGCCGTTGCGTTTTGCAGCGGCGCTCTTTCTGTTTTCTTTTATATTTATCTTCTCTTTTCTTTTCATCCCTGTCCCTTATTCATTTAATTAAAGAAATGATTTTATCTCATTTTACACTTTTTCGATTATGTTTCAGGATAAACACTTTGGTGTTGCAGCACATTTTATTTTCAACATCGCAACAAAAATTTAACATTTTCTTATAATATCTATATTTTTTCTTTACATCTTTTCATGAATGATGATATAATTTCTTTGCAGATTATTTGTATAAATTTAATTTTTACCTTATCATATTTTTGATATGATTTTAACATTCCGTATTTTCATTACTGCGAAAAATGTGCTGTACCGCGAACTATTTTATGTTACAGCCCCCTTTAAATCGCCAATATAATGGCAATAACAGCATACACAAACATGTCACGGCAGAAAACTCAGACAAGTTTCTTCCTTTATATATGGTGTAAATTTCGCGCTATTTTTTCTTAAAATATAATCACATTTTTTTAACATTCTGTTAATTGTTTTTTCTTTTACTCAGCTTACACTCTATGTCAGAAAAGGAGCAAAGAAAGGGATCATGACGTAAGGCTTTGTAAAATAAAATGCATTTATAAACTTTCACCTTACTTTTAAGGCGATTATTCCAGATTATTTATTTTATTTCCCAAAATTGGAGGCGAAATATTATGGCTGAACAACGTCAAGAACTTCAAAAAACATTAAACCCTGCGAATATCTGGGCGGTAGCTCTGGGTTCTATTATCGGTTGGGGTT
>DAISWV010000192.1:0-3366 GCA_036826195.1 Peptococcaceae bacterium
TTCCCCGTTCTGTCGACACCTGATCTAAATCTTTGGTTTCCGGCATACGGTATTCTTCAATTAATGTATCGTCAAAACCAAAGCCAATCAGCATATGTTTCCCCGGCTCTGCCGCATCAGCTTCACGCAGTGTCTGAATTAAATCGTCCATGCAGGTAATCTTTCCTGCCGGTGCACAGCTTACATCCACAAACATATGGCTTGCCAGCACATTAATCAGAAAATGTCCGTGTGCATCAATAAAACCAGGCATAATCGTTTTGCCCTCTAAATCCACACATTCGGTAGATGCTGTTTTTCGGCGCAGCACGTCTTCATCGGTACCCAGCATAACAATGCGGTCACCGCACACCAGCATAGCCGAGTACTGTTCTTCCGGTTTTTCCATCGTAATAATTCTGCCGTGATAATAAATGTAATCCATACAAACGCCTCCTTATCAGACTTCTGTTTTTTCTTTCAGTTCCTGTAACGGAATTATAAGGACCGCCGCATTGCTTAATAAATCCCGGTGATCGTAGTCAAACAGAATCGCTGTCGGATTCTCATCGCCGAACACTTCCAGATGACTGATTCGAGCCACCACTTTATTTTCCATACCGGCATAATGCGGCAGATACTTCTGAATCTGCTCCGATGAACAGTAAAAGCCGAAAATACGCTGATGATACTGCTTATCGTTACTGACTGTGAGCCATACCGGCAGTTTTTTCGGTTTTTCATGCAGTGCCAGGTCAAATTTTAAAAGCCACTGGAATTTTCGTACATTCACAGCCGGATTCTGCTGCACAAACTCCCACAATACATCACACAGCCCGATTTTTGATAACGACTGATGATGACAGTTTGTATCAATCCAGTACTGCGACAGCTGCTCAAAAAAGGCAAACGGTGTATCGTAAAGAGGCACCAGGTATTCCAGCGTATTTAAAAATTTGCCGCTGTTGTAATAGGTCTCCACCATCTCCTCAATATATTTGAGCTTTAATGTATCCGCATACGGCAGTCTGTGTGTGGTAAGCACTTCATACGGTGCCATATCGTGATACACAATTTCAAATTCATGCTGCCGCTTATGAATCATCGAACCTTTCAGCACTTTTAAAAAGCCCAGCTGAAGCTGTTCCGGCTTAAGCGCATATACATCATTAAAAGAGCGGCCAAAGGATTCGTAGTCTTCATAGGGAAGTCCTGCAATCAGATCCAGATGCTGATGAATGTTGCCGCCGGCTTTAATCTGTTTTACAATACCGGATAATTTTTCAAAATCCACATTGCGGTTAATAGCCTCAATGGTTTGCGGATTGGTGGACTGCACACCGATTTCAAACTGAAACAATCCCTTGCGAACCGTTTTCAGAAAATCGATGGTATCCTGATCCATTAAATCGGCTGTTATTTCAAAATGAAAATTGGTTACACCGTTATCGTGCTCGTGCAGATACTGCCAGATACCCATCGCATGACTTTTCTTACAGTTAAAGGTGCGGTCAATAAATTTGACCTGTTTTACCTTGTGATCTAAAAACTTCTGTAAATCAGGCAGCACCTTTTCCAGCGGAACAAACCGCACACCTTTTTCAATAGATGACAGACAGTAGCCGCAGCTATACGGACATCCTCTGGACGATTCATAATAAATAATCTGATTCTGCACATCGCTGAAATCATCTTCATACGGAAACGGCAGAAGCGCTAAATCCAGCGGTTCCTGCTGCACAGTGGAAATAATAGTTTCACCGTCACGGAAAGTAAGTCCTCGGATTTCCTGCATAGATGCCGGTGTGCCGCTATCCAGATAATTCATCAGTTCAGAAAACACCAGCTCCCCTTCGCCGCGCATTACGAGATCTACTGCCGGGTTTTCCCGCAGGAAGGCTTCACTTTCATAACTGACTTCCGGCCCGCCAAACCCGATAATACAATCAGGCATAATCTTTTTTAACAGCGGACAGAGCTGCCGGAGCATTTCCACATTCCAAATATAGCAGGAGAACAAAATTACATCAGGCTTTTGCCGGAACAGCTCATCAGCAATATAATCCAGCCGCTGATTAATCGTAAATTCTATGGTCTGAATATTATGTTTTTCTTTGTTATTGTTAAAGCGTGTTAAATACCGCAGCGCCAGACTGGAGTGGATAAACTTGGCACTGAGCGCCGCCAGAACAACTTTTTTCATTGTGTACTCCCTCATTTGTATGCATCAATAAATTTATATAACATTATACAGATTTTCTTACAGCTCCGCAATTAGAATTGACAAGACATAACGCTTATGCTAATTTTACAATATAATAATTTTGTAAATGGAGGTTTTTACTATGCAAAAATTAACTAATTATTACGCATTACGCGGATTAAAATGCTTACATCTGCTTGCTACTGTATTATGGTGTGGAGGCACAATCGCTGCCATCCTGTTACATTATACTGTCGCTCTGACATCCGATGCAGAATCAATACTGCATTTATATCTTATCCGTCCTGGTATCTGGACATTAATTATTACCGGTGCTATTTATACATTATTCACAAACTTTTCCTGTAAGCAACGCTGGATACGCGCTAAATGGGTTATCACCTTTGCTACAGCCATAACTGGTATGCTTATCGCATCAGTACCAATAGCAGATTTTGTAAAACTATTACTGATGACAATACTTTTGCTTATTTCCGTCTATCATTTTCCTAAAAACAAATTACAACACAACGCATAATACAAAACAGCAGCAACATTTCTATAGTAACCTAAAATCAAAGGTTCACAGAAATGATTGCTGCTGTTTATATTTTATACAAGGCTAAAAAGTCTATCTTACATATTTTCTTTGATAACGTCCGCCAACGCCTTAACCCCGATAACGATTTTTTCCGGTGTTGCGTTGGAGAAGTTGATACGCATTGCATTATGCGGTTCACCTTTCGCAAAGAAGGAATCACCAGCAACGTATGCTACTTTTCTTTCAACTGCTTTCAGGAATAAATCGTTGGTGCTCATGTGAGCTGGCAGTTCCAGCCACAGGAACAGACCGCCTTCTGGATTGGTCCATGTTACGCCTTCCGGCATGGTTTCTTCCAGAGTTTTCAGCATCAGGTCGCGTTTTGCTTTGTATTCGGCATTGATTTTTTTCAGATGATCCGGCAGCAGACCGCGTTTTAAAAATTCTGCCAGAACCGCCTGACTGAATACAGAGCAGTTTAAGTCACAGGTCTGTTTGCCGATTACCATACGGGATAAGATTGGTTCTGCTGCAACAGAGTAGCCTAAACGGAAACCAGGAGTGATAACTTTGGAGAAGCTGCCGAAATATAATACCTGACCGGTGGTATCCATGGATTTCATGCAAGGATATACATCATCGG
>DAISWV010000193.1:0-3354 GCA_036826195.1 Peptococcaceae bacterium
TATAATGGTTGAGCCAATCGTCTATTCAGGAATCCTTCAGCAAAGGTTCAGAATCATTCAGGGGAATGGAGCAACGGAGGATGTGGAGCTTCTTTTCCTAAACCTTCTTAGAATCTCTCTGTTTTTAAAACGTTTTGTGCAAATTAAGCTCCATATCTTCCAGAACTATATTGGTTAAGCCAAACCATCTTCCATTTATGTTCCATTAATCCTCCACGATCCTCCATCGGTTTTCTGGCCTTGCATATTTCAGCAGCTGCGTGGTGCATGTGACGCATGTGACGCATTTTTCTAAACGGTCGTTATTCTTCATTTATTACAAAAAAATTTTTTTCTGGAATAAAGCATCACATACATCACAGCATGCTTTGTTAAGCCAAATTATGCGTCACCAAAGCATCACCGATATATCACAATGCATCACACATCCTCCTAAAAAATGTTAATAATAAATGTTATGTAAATCTCATTCCTGTATATTGCAATTGCAAATTACATATGCTATAATGTGCCTAGGCAAGGAATTACAAGCGAGTAAATTCCAAAATCTAAGCAAAACACCCAGTAGCGGCATCTACTGGGTGTTTTTTGTTTGTCCATAAGGCTGGAGCCAGCCAGGCTAATTACCGTCTTTTGTTACTGTCTAGCCATTTGCAGATAAGGTGGCATACAATACCTGCCATAACAGTAACCATGAATGAAGCGAGTAAATCCAATCTAAGCCCCCCTTTCTGTTACCAGTATGGGGCGGTAACGATATACAGTATATCATACCACACTTCTGGTTTCAACAATATTTCGAACAGATATTCGCTCACATTATGTCGAAATATGCCAGATCCGCTGTGTATAAACGGGCTGCTTTCTGCGCACTCTAATACAAAAACGGGGTGATGCTTTTATGAAACGGCTAGAGGATGATCAGCTGCGGGCGGTGGCGCTGGCGTGCGGTGTGCTGCTGATGACGGGATGGTTTACGTTTACGACGGCGCGGATGGATGTGCAGTCACAAATGGCGGATAGCGATATCACCCGGCCTCATGTGCCGGTGCTGATGTATCATCATATTCTGCCTGAGGATGCGATAACAGGGCTCTTTGCAGATAACAACGCGGTTATCAGTCTGGAGCGGTTTCAGAGCGATATACGGCTTCTGAAGGCCAATGGCTACGAAACCATCAGCCTGCGTCAGCTGAATGATTTTGTGCGAGATGGTGCAGAGATTCCTGCAAAAAGTGTGGTAATTACATTTGATGACGGCTATCTCAGCAATAAGGTTTACGCCATGCCGGTGCTGCAGGAAGCTGGCTACACGGCTGTAATTTTTGCCTTAACCGGCTGGATGGAAGAGACACCGCAGCCATTTCGCACGGATGCGCTGCAGTATTTAAGCTGGCCGGAAATAAAAGAGATGGGCAGGGTGTTTCAGTTTGCCAGCCATACGGATAATCTGCACCATTTGTCCTGGAACGGCAAAGGGGCTATGACAACGGCGTCAAAAGAGGATGCGGCTGCGGATCTGCAGCGGTCTGTGCACAAACTGCATGGCACCGTTTATTTTTCGTACCCATACGGGCACTATAATGAGAAAACACGGGATGTGCTCTTAAAGCAGGGAATCGAACTGGCATTTACCGTAAATCCCGCATCGGTATATGCAGGGGATGACCCCCTTGCCCTTGGCCGCTGGGATATGTATCAGTACCGTCTCGAAGAAATCCTGCCGGGAATTGCAAAATAATCGGCAAACATGCAATTCCTTTCTTTGCCGTTTTCCTGTTTTGTGATACAATGAAAGATAATATATAATGCGGATAGTATGCGTTGTATACAGAATCTCACAAAACAGGTGGTGATGGCATGCGGCTGAAAACATTGCGAATGTGGAAACTGTTCAAACCGGCAGTCTTTTTACTGACTGGCTGGGCTGTGTTCAGTGCGCTCATGCTGTGCCTGTTTGCCTCGCATCTGTTTGACTTCCGCGGCGGACTGCCGGAGGCGGATATTGCAGCCAGCCAGAGCGTGGATAAAGAACATGCAAAGGCTGTAAAAACCATCGAAATTCTGGCGGAAGGCGCCTCGGTGGAGGTGGCATCGGCAGTGGATGCCAAAGAAATCGAGATTCAGCTCTACGGCCCCGGCTATATGCAGCAGCGCGCTGCATGGAATCTGGATGATGCAGGGCATTTAACCATCAGGCTGGACCGGTATCCGATTACGGCCAATGCATACGGCACCCGCTATGAAGATGACCTGACCATGCGTATCATTCTTCCAAAGCGAAGCTATGATGCCATTACCGTATCCGGTGACCGCATGAACGCAGCTTTTTATCAGTGCCGCAGCAAAGAACTTACTGCCGATGTGGCGTATGGCTCTATCTATGTACACAAGGCGGATCTGCAGCGCATGAATCTGATTAGCGATACATCGGACATTGCCATTGAACGCAGCCGGATCCATTATCTGAATATTGAAAACCAGGCTGGCGATACAAGCCTTCTGGATAATAAACTGAAATACTGGAACTACTACAGCAAATCGGGAAATCTGGATGCGCTTACAAGTAAAATTACCGGCGTTTGGGAATTAAAAAGCCAGCGGGGCGATATTCACGTAGGCACCCGCAAATGGCAGCACACCAATCTGCTGCTGGATCTGCATACCGATAACGGCACCATCACCGCATCCAGCAAAAAGAAACCATGGAAGAAAACCATTCCGGAAGCATTAACCGAACACAGCCTGCTGCTTCTGGAAGGCCGCGGTGAAAATATGCTGTATATTGATTCGCGCGAAGGCGATATTGTACTGGATACCGTTAAATTTGCCGTATAAACGTATAAAGATAAAAAACAAAGGAATGCACTCAAAACGAGATGCATTCCTTTTTGTTTGTGACAGTATTTTTATCTGGCAGTTTCAGATTTTTTCTTTTGCGAAGGCGTTTCAAAATTTTTGAAGCGCCACGTACAAATGGTACGTAAGCAAGAAAATTTTGAAACAACACACGCAAAAGGGAAAAGATAAACTGCTACTTCATCTTTCCAAATGTATAGCCCTGCGCTCTTGCATTATCAATAAAATCGCCCATGATTTCCGTGTTGGTGGATGATACGGCATGGAGCAGATAGATAGCTCCCGGATGCAGCCGGGTTGTTACCTGCTGTAATGCAGCCTCTGGGTCTGGCTGGTCGTCAGTTACCCAGTCCCGATATGCAAAGCTCCAGAACACGCTTTTATATCCAAGCTGCTGAACGAGTGCCAGCGACTGGTCGCTGTGAATGCCGGCCGGATACCGGAACAGATACATATCGTAATCAAAGGTTTCTTTTACATAGCGATGCAGCGCCA
>DAISWV010000194.1:0-3346 GCA_036826195.1 Peptococcaceae bacterium
ATTATGATTCGTCTTCCTTCTCATTTTATAATTTGCTCCAGAAGAATCCGGTAAACGCAAACCCTATAAAAGCATCCTGTCACAATTGTATGGACAATTATGTTCCTTCACAATACAAATATCTCCTGCCGGAATCCAATCCTGACAGGAGACAGAATGCTTTCTATTACTTTTTTCTGTTCGCAAAAATTGCAGTCGCACAGAAGCACAGAAAAAATAAAAAACCTATTTTCATTGAATAATCCTCCCAGCAAATCCAGGTGTATCTAACGCGTTCTTTTATCCAGAATCACTTTTTATTTAGGCTTTGCTGTACTGTTTTGCCAGCTGTTCTTTGTTTGGTACTGTTTTTACCACAAATAGCATGCAGAATAAAAAGGCAGCATAGATTACGCCAATAATCAGCAACACTGTAGTATTGTCACGGAAAATAAAGGCTGGAATACCTACCTGCACTGTTACCAGTGCAATAATGGAAGCTTTGCCTTTTACCGGCAGACCACCGGCTTCTAAATAAGGCGCCAGATGTTTTTTATACAGCTCGCTTTTCTCAAACCAGGCATGCAGTTTATCAGAACTCTGGGCAAAGCCGAATGCCGTTACCAGATAGCACGGCACGGTAGGCAGCACCGGCAGCACAGTACCTAATGTGCCCATGGCAAAAAAGATACAGGCCACAACGAGCCAGAATATTTTTTTTGGTGTCCATTTCTTTTTCATAAGATTCCTCTCGATTCACTGATTTTCTTATACTCACTTAATATGTTTTAGATAATAGAGATATTTCACATTTGTTACAGATATATACCCAATTTTGGCTCTGCGTTTAACAGCAATTATAAAAAAATACGCAGATTATGTAAGAACAGCGCCTCTCTTATCGACAGGCGCTGTAAATATTTTATGGTTGATTTTTTATTTACCCTGCATAGCTGCCATCTGACGTTTGGTGATATTTTTAGGGCATACGTCTTTGAAGATGATAACATCCATTGGCTGGGTGTAGTGCTGTTCATCTTCCGGCAGTGGAGGAGTAGACATAAAGTACAGATCTCTTGCTACATCACGAATGGTACCTTCGTTGATTTTGCCTTCCATACCTTCTGCTACAATGCCAGGGCGCAGTTTTTCCTGCATTTCTGCACTTAAACCGGTAGCAAATTCATGCAGCGCATTCAGATGGTCAATATTGTACATTAAACCTTTCACCATTGCTACATAAGCCATGTTCAGAGGATATGGCAGAGCATCTACGCTGTGCAGTTCCAGACCGTTTGCAGTCAGTTTTACTTCGGTCATCATCATGTCCAGAATGCCTGCTACCTGATCGTCGGTAATGTTTGCATCATCGTACAGTTCTTCGTTGGTTTTATCAGTTGCCACGATTGTTTCGCCGTCTTCCATTGCGATTGCAGGAGCCGCTGCAACGATGTTGGCATACTGTGCATATTTGAAGCTGTGGCCGCTCATAATGTTTTCCACTTTAGACAGAGCGGTTTTCATTGCATCGTGCAGATTGATACCTGCTGCGAAGCCTTCATAATCCATACCGTCAACCACTGGAGCATTATCGAACACTGCAGCAAAAATCGGTGCCAGAATATGTGCTACACGATATTTCTTTTCCAGGTCATCGCTGTGTGCGTAGTCCAGAGTTACCACAGTTTTTGCAGTACCTTTTAAAGTCTGCAGAGCTGCACGGTCATCTTTTAATGCTTCTGCCATCAGCTGAGCTTTTGCCATTGGCACGGTTTCGATTTCATCGATGCTGCTTGCAGGCTGATAACCTACGGATAACAGCAGCTGGTTTCTTGCTTCCAGTTCACTGCCCAGAGTGTGCAGGAAATCCAGATATGCTTTGTCGATTACTTTCAGACTGTCTGTTTTTGCAACCTGCAGTTCAATCTGACCGCCAGCCTGTACCAGTACAGTTGCATTATCTTTGTACGCACCGATTAATGCTTCGCCTTCGTACAGACCTTCCCAGTCACCGCGGGTTAAGTATTCCAGCAGACTTTCAATACCGTTTTCACCATCAAACGGAACAGCTTTCAGGCCGTCTCTTTCTACCAGAAAATGACCAAAGCTTGCGCCCAGTTTGAATTCTTCGTGAACGACTTCATTTTTTTTCAGACATTCAACAATTCGTTCTTTTAACATTTACAACAACGCTCCATTTCACAAAATTTCATATGAAGTTAGTATACCATTAATTACACAGAAACTCTATAGGCAACTAACCAAAAATCCTTAGAATTATTTATTTTTTGTTACGAATTATCGTTCTTCATTTACAATAGCCAGAATTTCCTCGTATTCCCGCTGCAGCCTGAAATAATCCTCTGCCAGATTCATCGCTGCCAGCACTGCCACATCCCGATAATCCAGCCGGCTCTGATTGTCACCGACTTTATGCATTATTTTGTCCACATGATTTGCAATAGCCAGTACGTTTTCTTTTTCTTCCGGCGTTACGCGCAAAGTATATTTCTGCCCGTAGATATCCACACTGATTTTTTCGCGATCACTCATACATGTCATCCCCTAGCGGATACTCCCCGTGAAATACCTCTACCGCCGGACCTGTCATAAACAGATGATTTGTTGCTTCATCCCAGCGCACGTTCAAGTCGCCACCATCTAAATGCAGCAGAACATCACGGCCGGTTTTTCCGTTCAGCACACAGGCAGTTGCTGTGGCACAGGCACCGGTTCCGCAGGCCAGCGTTACCGCAGCACCGCGCTCCCATACGCGCATAATTACTTCGTGGTCATTTAATACCTGTACAAATTCCACGTTGGTTTTGCGCGGAAAATATTCGCTTTTTTCAATACGAGGCCCCCAGTAGGCAATCGGGAAGTTTTTCGCATCGTCCACAAAAATTACGCAATGCGGATTCCCCATGCTGACTGCTGTGATTTCAAAAGACGCATCCTCAATCTGAATGGTTTCAGCAATAGCTCTGCCTTCCCCTACCATTGGAATTTCCGGTTTTTCCAGAATCGGCTCGTTCATATCCACTTCAATACCGGAAACTTTCCCGGCTTCATCCAGCATAATACGCGGCCCCATAATCCCTGCCAGTGTTTCAATGGTCATGGATTCTTTTGTTACGATTCCGTGTTCATACACATACCGTGCAAAACAGCGAATGCCGTTGCCGCACATTTCTGCTTCGCTGCCATCACTGTTGATAATGCGCATGCGGATATCCGCCTGATCCGATGGCTGTACCAGCATAATACCATCGGCACCAATTCCGAAATTGCGGTTGCACAGCTCCCGTGCAATCTCACCATAACGGGATTCCGGAATCACACCGGCATCATCCAGACAGTTCAGAAT
>DAISWV010000195.1:0-3345 GCA_036826195.1 Peptococcaceae bacterium
TTAGAGACCTCTGTTTTTTTTGTCTGTTTTGTGTTAAAGTTTAATAAAATAGGTGGAGTGTACGTGATTGGAGGTTAGGGCAGTGCGTATCGGCAGATGGACCTTTAAGAAACAGCTTTCTATGGCAGATGGTTTTATCATGCTGTTTCTGATTTATATTCTGATGAACGGCATTGCAGGCAGCGGATTGCTGCCCGTTGAATGGTTAGCTGATTTTTTACCGGGCGGTGCCACCGTCATTAATAAAATGCTGATTCAGCAGATATTTCAGACATTGTTAATGGTGGGAATGGTTGTACTGTTTTTGTATCTTAGAGGTGCAAGTGTGGAGGATATCGGACTGCGCCCGTTTAAAGATGAGCGCTGGCTGTTCTGGGCCGCCTTATGGGGGATGGTTACGTTTTTTATTATGCTGTTTGTCAGCGCCTGTATGATAAAACTGTTTCCCGATGCCCAGCCGCAGACTGCCACAAACCTGATTATGCAGGCAGAAGGACAATGGGAAGGCATTGCGGTAGTTATAATGGTAAGTATTCTGGCGCCATTCAGCGAGGAGTTTTTGTTCCGCGGCTATATTTATCACAGTCTGCGAACATATAAAAGCACCTGGTTCAGTGTTCTGGCTGCATCGCTGATGTTTGGATGTATGCATTATGATCTGTTTCGGCTTTTGCCTCTGACACTGGTGGGGGTTCTGCTTAACATTGTGGCCATTCGTTCGCAATCTCTTTTTGGCTCTATGATTATGCATGGTGTATGGAATTTTATGATGGCTTCACTGGTACTGGCGATATAAACAAGGAAAAAATATCGCTATAGAAGAAATAAAACAAAAAATGAAATGTAATAGAATGGTCTTTTTTGCAGGTGAACATACTGACGACTGCAAAAAGAGGAAGATAAAATAGAGGAGTGTTTTGACTTGAAAACAGGAGACGTGGTTCAGCTGACCATTACCGGAATTTCTCATCAGGGGTTCGGAATTGGTCGGCATGATAATATCGTAGTATTTGTACCAGGCGCTATGCTGGGGGAAACCGTAAAAGCAAAAATTGTAGAATACAAAAAGAAAATGGCAACGGCAGAGTTAAAAGAGGTGCTGACAGCCTCCACACAGCGTATGGAGCCGAGCTGTCCGCAGAGCAGCCGATGCGGAGGCTGCGAACTGCAGCATTGTGATTATGCATATCAGCTGCAGGCCAAACAGAAAATTGTGCAGGATGCCATGCTGCGGTTAGGACGCATTGATGTTCCGGTAGAACCGGTTATCGGGATGGAAAATCCATGGCGGTATCGCAACAAGGGTATTTTTCATGTGGATTACAGCGACAATAAAGTGCGTCTGGGCTTTTATGAGCAGGGCAGTCATCAGTTTGTACCAGCTTCCGGATGTCAGCTGTTCAGCCAGAAAATAAACGATCTGGTGCGGCTTCTGGAGCAAATGATTCACGACAGCGGCAGGGCTTATTATGTACACAAGGTCATGATTCGGGAAAGCCGTTATAACGGAGAAATGATGGTTGTATTTGTAACCGAGGAAGCCGCGTGGCGCCTGCCGGAACTTGCCGAAAAACTGATTCAGCATCCTGATGTGGTTTCGGTATATCATAATATTAACACCAACCTGAAAATTATGCTGGGCCGCAGCTTTAAACTGTTAGAAGGCAAAGAAACCATTGAAGATACCATCGGTGAATTCCATTTCCAGATTTCGCCGCAGTCTTTCTTCCAGGTAAACAACGAACAGGCTCAGGTATTATACGAAAAAGCACTGGAATATGCCCAGCTGACTGGCAAAGAACAGGTAGCTGATGTGTATTGCGGCATTGGCACCATCTCCTTATATCTGGCGCAGAAAGCCAATGGTGTTACCGGTATTGAATCGGTGAACCAGGCCATTTTAGATGCAAGAGAAAACGCAGAGGCAAACGGCATTGAAAATTGCACCTTTGTAACCGCAAAAGCTGAAGAATGGCTGCCAAAATGGGTGAAAAAAGGCAACAGCATTGATGTGGCTGTTATTGATCCGCCGCGTAAAGGCTGCGAAACACCAGCCCTGGATGCTTTAATTGCAAGCGGCGCAGAACGCATCGTGTATGTATCCTGCAACCCGTCTACCTTAGCTCGCGATGCCAAATATTTATGCGAAGGCGGCTACGAGGTAAAAAAAATCCAGCCCGTGGATTTATTCTGCCAGACCTGGCATGTAGAAACCGTCGTGCTGTTTGAGAAGAAATAAGCTTCGCTAGAAGAAAAGAATTGAGGCGATGACATGAAAAAAGTGAAGATTACAGTTATGCGTATGGCGCAGTATGAGGATTTGATGGCGCTTTACGAAAATCCTATAGAGCATGCCTGTGATATGCAGCTGGGGCAGGTGTTTATTGCCAATGGCTGGCAGAGGCCGGATGGAATGTGCGAGAGTGCGTGGGAGAGTATGTCGCCTTTTGTGATGACACTGGCTTATGGCGGTGAGGATATTTATGAAGGCTGGATGAAAAACAAAAAATCGGCCATGATTTCCTGTAATGATGGGTTCCGCCCAGTGAGCTTTTACATAGAAGCGCTGGATGAGGATGCCGAATAACAGAATAAAACAGACATAAAAACAGGAGGAACGACTTATGACATTTGCAGAGACGTTTACGTTATCGTTCTGGATATTAATGGGGCTGGCGCTTCTGGTCAGCTCGATGGGCTTTTATAAGTTTTTGTATTTTATATCGCTGGGCTACGGGTTTTCGGTAGCGGTGATGGGCGTGGCAATGCTGGTGCTGTTTCGTGACAGTTTAAGTATTGTAACAGCGCTGATGTGTCTGATGTTTGTGGTATATGGATGCCGGCTTGGCGGATATCTGCTTTTAAGAGAGATGAAGCAGTCTTATCGCGACCACATGAAAAAAGAAATTAACGACGGGAGCAATATGCCGTTTTTTGTGAAGGTGTGCATCTGGGTTTCCTGTGCACTGCTGTATGTGCTGGAGGTATCTCCGGTGCTGTTCCGCATGAATAATGGTGGTTATGTAGATACGGTAACGATTATTGGTGCGATTATTATGGCCTGCGGGATTCTGCTAGAATCCATGTCGGATCATCAGAAAAGCGCAGAGAAAAAAATTAACCCGAAACGGTTCTGTGATACGGGGCTGTTTAAAATTGTGCGATGCCCGAACTATTTAGGTGAAATTTTATTCTGGACCGGTGTGCTGGTTTCCGGGTTTACAACATTGCATGGCATCTGGCAGTGGGGAGCAGCCATCGCAGGCTGGGTATGCATTGTGTATATTATGTTTGGCGGCGCCAGACGGCTCGAAATCCGTCTGAACAAGAACTACGGCCACGATC
>DAISWV010000196.1:0-3341 GCA_036826195.1 Peptococcaceae bacterium
AGGCTGCGCACAAAGACCGCGGTTTCCGCTCCTGCCTCCAATCATACTGCTTAACAGACACTGGCCCGAATACGCCACGCATAATGCCCCGTGTACAAACACTTCCAGCTCTATATCCGTTTCTTCCTTGATACGTTTAATCGATTCAAACGATGTTTCGCGAGCTAATACTACGCGCTCAAAGCCTTCCTCCTGCAGCAGCTGCACCCCTGGAGTATTATGCACAGCCATCTGGGTGCTGGCATGAATTGCAAGCTGCGGCAGACTTTCGCGTAAAATGTGGGCAGCACCTAAATCCTGCACAATCACAGCATCTACGCCCAGCTCTGCAAGCTGATACGCATACTCGATAAAGCTGCCGATTTCTTCGTTATTCATCAGCGTATTGACTGCAACGTGCACTTTACATCCGCGGGCATGGGCATATTCAATGCCCTCCGTCATCTGTTCGCGTGTAAAATTATCGGCTTTCTGACGGGCACTGAACTGGCTTCCGCCGATATATACCGCATCGGCTCCGTTTTCTACCGCCGCTTTTAATGCCAGTAAATTCCCTGCCGGTGCTAATAATTCGATTTTTTTCATATCGACCTGATTCATAGCAGAACTTCCTTTCTGTTCTGTGTTCTATCTGTAATCTGCTTCTAATCTCTATTCCAGAAGCATCTGTAATTCTTCCCATTTCTCATAAAGCTGCGGAATGGTTTCCTCCAGCTCTTTGTATTCCGCCACTAACAGACGGCTTTTTTCTTCATCCTGATAAGTGGCTCCATCGGCCAGCAGTGCCGATAATTCTTCTGAGCGAGCCTCACTCTGGGCAATCTGTTCTTCGATTGCCTCGATTTCCTTTTTGACCTTTGCTTTATTGACTTTTGGTTTATCTGGTGCGGTTTTCTGCTGGCGGTTCTGTTTTTTCGCCTTTTCTTCCGCTTCCTCCTGTTTTTCGCGGGCAATGCGCTCCAGTTCGGCACGCTTCTGCTTATAATAGCTGTAATTGCCCAGGTAGGCCATAAACTTCTGATCTTCCAGAACAATGGTGCGGGTGCACACCGCATCTAACAGATAACGGTCATGGGATACCATAAACACCGTGCCCGGGAACTCATCTAAAAACTGCTCTACAATCTCTTTGGATGCGATGTCCAGATGGTTGGTCGGTTCGTCCATAATTAAGAGATTCGGCTCTTCCAGAATAATTTTTAACAGTGCCACACGGGCTTTTTCGCCCCCGCTTAAATCACCGATGCGTTTTTCCACATCCTCGCCGAAAAACAGCACCTGTGCCAGTAAATCGCGAGCCTCATTCAGAGTCACATCGTACTGATACACAATCTCGTTGATAATTTTATTGTCCGGGTTCAGGGTGCGGTGTTCCTGGTCATAGTAGGATACCTTTACGCGGGATCCAAGACGCACAGTGCCGTTTGTTGGCTCCAGCTGCCCCATGATAATTTTTAAAATAGTGGATTTGCCAACACCGTTACCGCCAATCAAGCCGATTTTTTCGCCCTTGTAAATGGTCTCGTTAAAATCATGAAACAGCACCTTATCCGGATAGGCCATAGCTAAATCACGGATTTCCAGCACCATTTCGCCAGTGCCTGATACATCATGCATATGGAGCATCATAGATTTGTTGCCCTGCACAGCCTCAAGCCGTTCCACACGGGAGAGCTGCTTTTCGCGGCCCCTTGCCTGTTTGGATTTAATCCCTGCTTTATATTTGCGAATGTATTCCTCGGTACGCGCAATCTCTGCCTGCTGTTTTTCGTAGGCACGCATCTGTGCCATTTCCTGCTCTGCTTTTAAATCCACATAGCGGCTGTAATTCCCTGCATAGCTTTTAAGCGCATGATGATTCATTTCCAGTGTGCGGGTGGTTACCTGATCTAAAAAATAGCGGTCGTGAGAAATTACCAGTACCGCACCTTTATAATTGCGCAGATACCCTTCCAGCCAGTCTAAGGCTTCTAAATCCAGATGGTTGGTCGGTTCGTCCAGCAAAAGCAGATCCGGTTCGCGCACTAACAGACGAGCCAGCGATGCCCTTGTTTTTTCACCACCGCTAAAGCAGGCAATCTCACGAGTAAAATCAGCCTCCTCAAAGCCTAAGCCCTTAATAATCCCCTTTGCCCGGCTCTCACAGCTAAAACCGCCCAAATCCTCATACTGATGGGTCAGTGCACTGTACTGCTCCAGCAAACCTTCCAGCGCATCGCCCTCCACATTGCCCATTTCCTGCTCTAAGTGGCGCAGCTTATCACGCATGGCAAAAATATCGCGGAACATTTCCATGACCGAATCCAAAAGCGTAAAACCCGGTGCAAACTCCGGCATCTGCTCCATATAGCCCATAGTATGGCGCGCACTCATCTGCACCTGGCCTTCATCAAAGCTCTCCTCGCCGGTAATGCAGCGAAACAGTGTAGATTTGCCTGTGCCGTTTGGGCCAACCAGGCCAACCTTTTCACCCTCCTGCACCACAAAATCCACATTTTCGAAAATTAAATCGGTTATATATGATTTTTTTAAATGTTTCCCTTGTAAGATTATCAAACCATTCACTCCTCAGAGTTCTGCAAGCATAATACTGGCATTTTACTATCATTTTAGTTTACCAGATATCGCCTGCAATTTCAACTGTTGCAGGCTTTAAAGCGCATAAAAAAGAACCGGCACAGAGCCGGTTCCTCATTACACACATCGTTACCCTAATAATACGTCCGATATAAGCATAATGCAGAAGCCCACAAGCAGGGCATAGGTAACACCCGGGGTTTCTCCATGGTGGGTTTCGGGAATCATTTCATCGCTGATGACATAGAGCATAGTTCCGCCTGCAAAGGCAAGCGCAAATGGCAGAATGGTCGCGGAAATGCTGACTGCAAAATATCCAAACAAGGTGCCGGCCACTTCTACCAGCCCGGTAAACATGGCGCATAAAAAAGCTCGTTGTAAACTGATGCCGCAGCTCAGCATAGGGCCTATAATAACCATACCTTCCGGAATGTTCTGCAGGGCAATCCCCCCTGCTATCATAAATGCATCGGCAATATTGCCTGAGCCAAAACCTACCCCGGCTGCAATTCCCTCAGGCAGATTATGAATGGCTATGGCCATCACAAACAGCAGCACTTTGCTCAAATCGGCATTATGGTCATGGCTTTCAATATCATCGCCTACAATGCGATGCAGATGAGGCACAAAACGGTCCATCGCATTTAATGCAAAGGCACCTGCAAAAATACCTGCTACGGTTACGATAATACCATAATCACCGCCGTAATCCAGTGAGGGCAGAATCAGCCCCAATACTGCAGCAGCCAGCATAACCCCTGCTG